>JAQVSV010000005.1 GCA_028700325.1 Elusimicrobiaceae bacterium
AACCATTTGGCGACCGCAGGCCCGCCGGAAAAAGTTTCGGCCCGCGCAAACCGTTTGACAAAGACCGCAAGCCGTTCGACAGGGACAGAAAACCCTCTGACCGCGACCGCAAACCATTTGGCGACCGCAGGCCCGCCGGAAAAAGTTTCGGCCCTCACCCGTTCCGTTCCGAGGAACGGCCGCGCCGGCCCTTTGATAAAGATAAAAAACCCTTCGCCCGCGAGCAAAAACCTTTCAATCGCGTAGCCAAGCCACGCCGCTCTTTCGAGCATGACGACAGACCCCGCCCGGAACTTAAGGAAACCGGCATCTATCATTTAAACATGAGCCGGGTTCTGCCGCCGGAAGAACAGGAAACCCTTAAGGTAACCGCGGAACGGTTCGTTCCGGGCGGCGAATCCGTTTGTGAAACCGAACGCGGCAACAAAAAAGTGCTCGTGCCTTATGCAGCGACAGGCGACGTGCTCGAAATAAAGACCACTGGCACCAATTCCAAAGCGATGCACGAGGGCACGATCCTGCATGTGCTCCAGCACGGGCATGGGCGCACCGAACCGGAATGCCCGCTCCATTTCACGCCCGGAAAGACTTTCTGGTGCGGCGGCTGCGATTTCGGACATCTCACCTATGACGAGCAGCTGAAAGCCAAATTTGAAATCGTGGAGGAGTCGTTCCGGCGGGCGGGTCTCGCGAACATAGCGGTCCGCAAGCCGCTTGCCTCCCCGGTGGACAAACGCTACCGCAACAAAAACCAGATACCGGTAGTGCACAAGGCCGACGGCCGGGTGCTTACCGGGTTCTACCAGCCGGGCACGCATCGCATCGTACCGTTTGAGGACTGCATCGTGCAGCCCAAACTCACCATCGAGATCCTGCGCGTGTTGCGCGAACTGGTGTCAAAAGCGGGCTGGTCCACTTACGATATTGACTCCGGGCGCGGCTGGCTCAAGCACTTTTTCATCCGCACCAACTCCAAAAGCGAGGCGGTGGTGGTGCTGGTGGCCTCTTCCGGAGACGCGCCGGGGATAGAGCAGATAGTCCGGAAACTGACCCGCGCGGTGCCGGCTGTAGTTTCGGTTTACCTCAACGTGCAGATCGAGAAAACGCCCGTCGTGCTGGGGCATGAATGGATTCACCTGCACGGCAAATCGCTGCTCACGGAAACGCTGTGCGGGATGGAGTTCATGATGTACCCCGGCTCGTTTCTGCAGGTAAACAACCGCGCCGCCGAAAAAATGTTCAACATTGTAGGCGATTTTCTGGCGATGGGCGAAAAAACGCCGTTTCTGTATGACATTTACTGCGGCGTGGGCGTGATCGGGCTTCTGCACTGCAACGGGTACGAGCGACTGATAGGGATTGAGGAAAATCAGGGCGCAGTCGCCTGCGCGTACAAAAACGCGGAAAACAATCACATTGAGAACGCGTCGTTCATAGCGGGCAAGGCGGAAACGGTTTTCGCGGCCGACATCTACAGCAAGCTCAGCCGCACCGCCACCGTGATTGTGGATCCGCCGCGCAAAGGCTGCAACATCGCGCTGCTGACGCGGTTTAAGCATCCGTCCATCCGCAAGATCATCTATGTATCATGCAATCCAGAAACATTCGCGCGGGACGCGCAGGTGCTGATGACCTGCGGGTTCGACCTGAAAATTGTCCAGCCGATAGACATGTTTCCGCAGACGGCGCACATTGAACTGATCACTTATTTCGAACGCAGCTAGCCGGAAACATTGACCTCTGAAAAAAACCGCCGGGATAATCCGGCGGTTTTTTTTCAGGCCGCGCCAGCCCGGTATGCAGCAAAATAACCGAGAATCCGCCCGTTACGGCAACACCGCCCATCACCCTTGAAAACAAGCGGCGGGCGTGTTCAATACCGGGTTATCTGCCCGGATCCGGTTCCGGCACAGGCTCGCCATAACCTATCACCCTGAATCTTGCCGGCCTGGTTTTTACGGTTTTCCCGCCGCATTCCTGCGTAAAATACACGGAATGCGCGCCGGGCTTCAAACCCCACCACGCCTGCCCGGCGCTGGAGGACACTGCCGCGCCGTCCACCCGCCACTGCACGGGCGCTGAACACGGCGTAGCGGCCTGCAGTTTGATCTCCTGCGAAGCTGCGGGGTAGGCGGGTTCAAGCACGAATACGTCCCCGTCTTTCGGAAACGACACCGAAACCGTTTTCACAAAAGCGCGGGCCGGCGTTACCATGCCTTCTGGTTTATGAACCGGGCAGCCGGCCTCCGGCAAACGACTGGCGTAAAACAGTTCGTTTGCCGTCGCCGGACAGAAATGACCGGCCGCGCGCCCCGAATCAGGACAGATTTCCGCTTCGGCAAGACCAGCCGGGCGCGCGAACCCGCCGGACGGATACCTGCGCTGCAGCATAAACGCCGCCAGCCTCAGCAGCGGGCCGGCTCCGGTAACGCCGGAAACCCTGCGCATGGGGCTGGCGTCGAAATTGCCCGCCCAGACCGCCACCGTCCACCCCGGCGTGTACCCCACCGCCCAGTTGTCCTTGTAATCCTTGCTCGTGCCGGTTTTTGCGGCGAAAGGAAACGGCATATTAAACGGCGAATCAAGCGAAAAAGCCGCTTCCCGTGCATGATTGTCGGACAGAATATCGGTGATAATATACGCCGCCCGTGCGTCCAGCGCGCGGCGCGGCAAGCCGGCGCGCCGCCCGAACACCGACCACGGCAGATACTCCCCCCCGCGCGCAAGCGCGGCGTAGGCGTTAGCCAGCTCAAGCAGAGTAACCTCGCCGTTGCCCAGGCTCAGGCCCGCGCCGTAATGCCGGGCGTCCAGCCGCAAAGAATCGAACCCGAAATCATGCAGTGTTTTCAGCACGGCATCCGGGCCGAGCTGCTCCGCCAGATAAACCGCCGGAATATTATAGGAACAGGCCAGCGCCTGCCTCACACTGACCGGCCCGTGAAACCGCCTGTCGTAATTTTCAGGCGAGAAGCCGTGCGCGAAAACGGCGGGCGAATCGGCGAGCCGGTCGGACGCGCGCCACCCGCGCTCAAGCGCAAGTCCGTACACAAAAGGCTTGAGCGCGGAACCGGGCTGGCGTAAAGCGGTAACGCCATCGACCTGGCCGGAATTCCGCTCGCTGAAATAATCCGCCGAGCCGACCCACGCCAGCACGCCGCCGGTTTTGTTGTCAAGCGCGACCAGCGCGGCGTTGGTGACGTTTTTATCACGCAATTTTTTGATATACGATCCGACGGCGCGCTCCAGCCCGCGCTGGAGCTCAAAATCAATCGAGGTACGGATCTTCCCGTCCGGCGGACGGCGGCCCCGCGCGTCCGCCGCATACCGGCGCAGCGCGAAATCGCAGAACTGCGGCGCGAAAAACCCGGCGGAACGTTTGCGGATTATTATTTTCTCGCTTAACGCGGATTCGTAAAGCGCGCGGTCTATGTAGCCGGCGGCTAGCATTCTGCCCAGCACCGCGTCGCGCCGGCGCAGGGCTTGCGCGTAATGGCGCACCGGGTCATAGCGGCTCGGGCTCTGCGGGATACCGGCAAGAAACGCCGACTGCGACAGTGTCAGCCGCTGCGGAGCCAGCTCAAAAAACAGTTCGCTGGCCGCACCGATCCCCGCCGCGTTATTTGAAAAGTTAACGGTGTTAAGATACCGCTGAAGTATCTCCTGCTTGGTCATGCCGCGCTCCAGCCATAAGGCGCGCGCCATTTCGCGCAGCTTGCCCGGCACCGTGCGTTCGCGCGGCGTTATCGCACGGGCCAGCTGCTGCGTTATGGTGGACGCGCCCGACACGGTTTTCCCGGCGCGCGCGTTCTGCCACAGGGCGCGGGCGATGGCGCGCACGTCCACGCCGGGATGTTCGAGAAACCGCCTGTCCTCCGCCGCCAGAAACGCAAGCAGCGCCCAGGCCGGAACGTCCGCCAGCTTCACCGGCGCGCTGTAACAGCCGGCCGCCGACAGATAGCGGCGCAAAGGCTCGCCGCCGGCCGCCGCGACGGTGACCGAATAATCCGCCGGCCCTGGCGGCGGCGCAGGCCGGGCCGGCCATATAAATAACGCCGCGGCGGACAAAAAAATCCCCGCCGCGGCGCATAAAACGGCTGTCTTCCTGCCAGCCGGCGGTTTCATTTCGCCAACGGCAGGATTTTCACCCTGCCGGTGGCGGTCCGGCCGAACACGTCAGGCTCGTACATGCACGACACAAACCCGGCCGGCGCGCCATAATCGCCTTCCGCCACCGCCTGCACCATATAAGTGAACTCATGCTGGCCGGCGGGCAGGAACTCGGCGAACGCCGCAATACGGTCGTCATACCGCTGCACCTTGTGAAAACCCGGAGCATAATCTCCGGAAAACCAGCCCGCGTCCGCGGAACCGGCGGAGGCGACGCCCGCCTGGCCGGAAAGATCGGTGTTCACGATTTCAAAACCGGCCGCGACAAAATCCTCAAGTGCCACGAAGTAGCGATCCTGCGCGGTATTGACCGACACCGTGACCTCGGCCCTCACGCCGGGGCGCAGTTTCCCGCCGCCCGGCGCCTTCACTGCCCGCGTAACGGAGAAACCGCGTGCGAGCGGAGTTTTATACGCGGCCGGCACGGTTTTAAGTGCCATGGTGTAATAAAGCCGGCCGTCGCCGTCTTTTTCAAACCGTACGGGCACGGAAGCGGAGGAACGCGTCAGCATAAGCGCGTCGAACGCGGCGGTGGCCAGAACCGGCGCGAGATTCTCGAACCGGACACGCATAAGCGCGTCAGCCCCGGCAGTCACTTTCGCCGTAAAAGCCTGTTCCGGTTTTTCATAGGCCGAATAATAATATTCAAGCGCGCGAAGGGCGGCGGCGTTGTCGGCGGTGTTGTTCCACCGCCCGTTTTTCTGCTGGCGGACGAGCCAGCGGGCGACCTTGCCCGCGGCGGGAAACGTGCCGTCCGACTCCAGCAGCGCCTGCATGCAGAGCGCGGTTGTTTTTACCGCGCTCGCGTGCGAGCGCGCCGAAAAAGCCGTTTCGCCGAAAAACGCCGCGTCACCGCCGATGTTTTGCCGGTTGAGCAGCATGCGCGACAGTTCCGCGCGCTGTTCGTCCTTCACGCCAAGCCTGGAAGCCGCGCGCAAAAGACAGGAAACGCCTTCGCCGGACAGCGTGTCCCGCGCTCCGTAAAGCCTCGCAAACGCGTCCGGCCAGAAACTGCCGTTAAGCGCAAGCGCGTACAGGGCATAAGCGGCGCTGTCGCCGCTGCCGTTTTTAATCAGGCCCTGCAGATAATTCACAGCGCCGGCGATGACCGGCGGGTCGGCCCGGTAGCCGCGTTTTGACGCGGCGGCGTAAGTTTCCAGCACATAGGAGGTAAGCCACGGGTCGGAATAGGAAGAATCCTCCCAGTATCCGAACCCGCCGCCCGGTCCTTTATAGGAAGCGAGATTGGCAAACAGCTCGGACGCCTGTTTTTTCAGCGCGTCAGTATCCTGCGCAAGCCAGCGCCGGGCGAATTTTTCCGACACCAGAAGCGGCGCGAGTTTCGACAGTTTCTGCTCCAGACACTCATAGCGGTACCCGAGCAAATATTCCGCCGGCAGTTTAAGACTCGCCAGCGCGGTCGGCGACAGGACAACCGCCAGCTCCGCGCTCAGCGCGTCAGCCGGACGCTTGAGAGTCTGAACGCCGGATCTTGCGATCGCCATCGAAACCGCCGTCGTTTCCGGCAGCTCGCCCTGCACTACGGGTATTTCCTGTTCCAGCCCGTCGCTCTCTTCGCCCGCCCGCGCAGTGAAAACCAGCGCGGCGGGGCCGGTTGATATTGCGCTGAAAGACCATTCCAGCCGTTTGGCCGCGCCCGCTTTCAGAGTAACCTCACTCGGCGCGTTCGCGGCGGCCGCCAGCGCGCCAGAAACGTTCATTTCGACTCTGGCGGAAACCGTGGCGGTTGAATAGTTTATCAGCACCGCGCCGGCCTTGAACGTGTCGCCTTTTCTGGCGAAGCGAGGCAGCGCGGCTTTAAGCATGAGCGGCTTGGAAACCCTGATAGTGTCCGTGGAACTGCCGAACCGCGTTTCAGACGCGGCGACGGCGATTATCCTGTACGAAGTAAGCGTGTCCGGCAGCCTGAACGCAACACGCGCAGAGCCTTTGCGGTCGGTCATCACCGCCGGCATCCATGCGGCAAGCGGTATGAAATTCGAGCGTATGTCCACCCCGCCCGCGGCGCCGCCGCCTCCGCCGCCCCGGTTCTCGCCTTTCTCTCCGAAATTGCGCTGGCCCAGCACGAGCGGACGGGAATCGGCCGTTTTAACTCCGAGCGGGCGGGTTTCGTAAACCGCGCCGAACGGGTCGGGCGTGCCGTAATCCGTCAGATTAAGCACGCCCTCGTCAACCGCGTAAAAAGCCACTTCCGCAGGCGTGCCGTCGCCTTCCGCGTCCAGCGTGCGGATCTCGACAGCCGCCTCCGCGCCCGGCCTGTATTCTTTCGTTTCGGGCTTTAACCGCACGATTAGCCGGTTCTCGTCGGGGCTTACCGGAATGTTGATATACCCGAATTTGGCTTTCGGCTTGCCCGCGTCGAGCGATGACGCTGTCGGCTTGGCCGTTCTGCCGTTAACAAGCACCACGCCGACATAAATATTCGGCACATGCCCGGCGCGCAGTTTCAGCTTGATTTCCTCGGCGCCGCCACTGATGCGCTCCACACGGCTCTCCACCACGCCCGCGCTTTCCACGGTGATCAGCGCCCACGCCTTTTCAAAGGGGGACTTGATCATTATTTTCGCGGTGTCGCCGGGTTTGTACCCGCTTTTATCGGCCGCAAGCGCGACCAGATCGGTGTCGTCGCGTTCCCACGACACCCCCCCGTCGCCGGGCACATAAAAAGTGAAAGCCGTGGCGTTTGCGCGGCCGCCGCGCTCGCCGTTCAGCGCCAGGCGGTACGAACCCGGCGGCAGATCCTGCGGTATGGGCCAGCGGTATTCGCCGGAGCCGGACGTGTACGAAAACGTGGAGACCGGAATGATTTTTTCTTCCGACACGATTTCCAGCCGCCCCGACAGGCCCGCCCGCGCCGCGTTGCGGTACTCCCTGCGGGCAAGACCCGCCGTAACCGCCACGCCGGGCGCTGGCGCGCCGTCAGGCCGCACGGAAACGATGCCCGCAAAAACCGGCGTCGTGCTTTTTTCCACCCGCCACGGCCCGGCCACGCCCAGATAAAAATCCGCCGGATGCAAAGTGGCGGCGGTTCTGGAAAACAGTCTCTGCATATCGGGGCTTAACACCGACGCTTCGGCTATCAGGCTGTACGGGCGCGTTACCGTAGCGGTGACCCCGGCCACGGAAAACGACAGCCTGCCGTTTTCATCAAGCCGGCCCCGGCCGGCGGCCAGAACACGGTCCGGCGTATAATCCGCGTTCACGAAAGTATAGGAGCCCAGCCCGCAGGGCGCGAACGGCGCGGGCGAGAGCAGGAGCGACCATTCCGCCTCCGCGCCCGCCATAGGCGCGCCGGCCAGATACCAGCCGTCCACAGCCGCCGAAAAAGTGTCGCCCCGATAATAGTTCTTCTGAAGCGGCGTAACCGAAACCGCGAACTGCGCCCGCTTAAACGCCTCCACCTGAAAATTCGCCTGCTCATCCACCTTGGGGCCGGCGGGATCGGGGTTGGACAGCCGCACGCTCCAGAACCCGGGTCCGGCGGTTTTGGAGAGCGGGAAGCTGAAATCGAACGAGGAGCTGTCCGACACGGACGCCGTAAAACTGGACACTGTCGCATTCCCCCCGTCAGCCACTGTCACCGCAAGCTCGCGCACTCCGGCGTAAGTCACGCCTTTTTTGCCGTACCGGCGCAGGAACCCTTTGACGCTGACCGTTTCACCGGGCCGGTAAAGCCCGCGATCGGTAAAAACAAGCGTCCTGGCCGTGCCGGCCGGTTTTTCAAACCGGGCGGGCAGCCCGAAACGCCAGGGCTCCAGGCCGGAAGCGAAATCAAGCGACAGCGCCGCGATATCGCCTTTTTTTTCGGCGAAAGCCCACAGATCCGGCGATTCCCATTCACTGTCCGCGGCCAGCCCGAGCGCGCCCCAGCCGGGCAGTTCGGCCAGCCCGTCGCCATCGGTGCGCCCGGTCCAGACCACGTTGTTTTTTCCGTCGCGCAGGGTGATATTGACCCGGCCCAGCGGCTCGCCTGCGCTTAAATCGGTAGTCCACACCAGCCCGTTCACGGGCGAGGATTTCACGGTAAGCCCGATACCCGTAACGTTATCGAACGCCCACGCCCATTTGGCGCGCGAAGGCAGATACACGCCGGTAAACACGAACGGCGTTGCAGTGGAAAGATCTATCCCGCCGTAACAGCCGCTGTTGACGCGCGCGCGCGGTTCCAGCGCCTTCGGCTCCACTCCTTCCGGCAGGGCCGGAGCGCCGCCGGCTGAGGCTTTCATGCTGCCGTACTCGGTTATGAAATCCCCTTCCGCCACGGACTTCTGCGCATACAACACCTGCGGCACGTTCATTGCGCTGTACACATGTTTGGGCTAGAACATGTTTTCCAGCACGCCAAACCCTCCGGCAAACGACACGCGCGGGCAGTAATCCCCTGCGGTTACGCTAAACGTCCTGTCGGCCGGCAGGGTGTTGCCGAACACGTCCTTAAGCCCCTTTGTCAGTGTAAAATCATAGGTGCGGCCCGGCTCGAAATCCAGCCAGTCAAGCTGATATGAATAGGCCCGCTCCGCCGGCCGCGCGAAGCCAAAACCGCCGGATATATATGCCGGCACGGCGTTTTTTTTCAGCCCGTCCGGCACAGCCAGATGCTCCGCAAAATCCGAATATCTGACCGGATTTGACAGTTTCACCGCATAATTCGCCGGCAGACACCCGCTGGAAGCGCTTACGCCCTTGAATTCCAGCCCGCCGTAAGTGTAAAAACGGACACCCTCCGCAAGCCGCGCGCCCGCGCCGCCCGCGCCCGGCAGACCGGCGGCGACTGCAAGGAAATATTCCGAATCCGGCTTGAGCGCAAGCACCGGCTTGACCGCCAGCACCGTGGCGGTGGACGGCGGGATTTCACCCTCGTTCGTTATATACGGCGGAAAAAGTTTTTCCACTTCCTCCGGCTTCGCCTTGCGCACACCGCAGGGTATTTTCGAACCGGACGAGTCGGCCAGCGTGATGAAATTGCGCGCGGCATCATATCTGACCGGCTGATTGAACCGCAAAAACACCGTCGGGTACCGCGACACCCAGCGCGCGCCGTTTTGCGGATCACTGCCGAGTAGCCGCACCAGCGGCGTGACAAACGCGCGCCGCACCTCACCGGCAAGCGCCGAGCCGGAAACGGCTTTGACGCCTTTTGGCACCGTCACCTTATATACGCGTGAAAATTCGAACGGTTCGTCCGGAGTAAATACGGCGGTCGCCGTATCAGCCCAGCGGCAGACGCCGCTGACCGCAGGCTCCAGCAAAAACGGGCAGGGTAATTTATGGGACGCTGCGCCCAGCGCGACCATCGGCTCGCTGAACATCACGGTAACGACGCCCGGCGTTTCCCCGTCCCGCAGCAAGCCGTCGGGCGAAACCGACAGCACCCGCACCTGCGCCCAGCCGCAGGCGGCGAAAACCATATTCAGCAAAACGGCAACCGCAAACGCATGAATCTTTTTCATAATTTTCTCCCGAACCCGCCGCCGCGCGCACAGACTGGCGATATAAAAGTATATTCAATGCCGCGGTTCCCGGTCAAACGCGCTTGACAGGCGATATCCTATATTATTTCATTATATAGATCCCTTTATTCAGACAGCATCGGAGGTAGCAATGCGGTTGTTGACCTTTGTTCTTATATTTTCCGCGCTGGCAATGCCCGCCCGCGCCGACACCGCGCAGGAATATTACGACAGGGCGCTCGCGAACGAAATTCCCACAAAACGCGTTAAACTGCTCGGCAAAGCCATAAACGAGGACGCCGCTTTCGCGCCGGCCTATTTTCTGCGCGCGCAGGCGGTTATGGATTTGAACGACTGCGACGCCGCCCTGCCCGATCTCGATAAAACCGTCGCGCTCGGCTACGCGCCGGTTCAGGCGCGCTATTACCGCGGCTCCTGCCTGCTGGAACTGGGCCGGAGCACCGCCGCCATAGCGGATTATTCGGCCGTGATCTCCTCCGCGCCCGACTCGCCCTCCGCTTACTACCGCCGCGCCGTGGCCTATATCGCGCTTAATGACGTTACGGGCGCCATGTCCGATCTCGACCGGACGCTCTCGCTCGACCCCGGCTATCTGCCCGCCTATCCCCGCCGCGCGCGCCTGAACTATCGCATCGGGAAATATGAAGCCGCGGCGGCGGACTGCACCGCCGCCATCAAAGCCGGCTTTGACAAACAGCTGCTCACGGAACGCGGCAATTCCTACCTGGCGCTCGGCCAGTTCGACTCGGCGGCGCAGGATTATAACGCGATTTTGGCCGGCCAGCCGAAAAATTATCCCGCGCTGGCGGGACTGGCGCAAGCCTATATCGGGCTGAAAAACGCGACCGCCGCCGTAGCCGCGTCGGACGGCGTGATAGCGGCCTATCCGGCTGACAAAACCGGGTATCTTCTGCTCGCCCGCTCTTACGAACTGAATGCCGACACGGCAAGCGCGGCCGCAGTTTACTCCTCGATGACCGGACAGTTTCCGGCAGCGCCGGAACCCTGGCTGGGGCTGGCGGAACTGAATTTCGCTTCAGGCGACGCCGTTGCCGCGGTCAGCAATTCCTCCGCCGCCATCGCGCTTTCAAACGCACTGCCGCAGGCTTATTATCTGCGCGGCAAAGCGCTGCTGCAGCTGGGCGATCAGGACGGCGCGCGCCGGGACCTGCTTGAAGCCGGAAAACTGCGCCCGGCCGATATAATGATAAAACTTTTGCTGGCCCGGATTTATTTCAGCGGGCCGGACACGCAGGCCGGGCTGGACGAAACCCTCGCCGCGCTCAAGCTGGATTACGCCGCGACGCTGGCCGAGCTTGGCGCGGCCGAATCATCCGGCGTCATCTGCGGTTTGAATCTCGCGCTGGGAGCTTTTGAAATGGACCGCCGCGACACCGCCAGAGCGAAAACCTGTTTCGACAAGGCGATCGCCGCGGCTCCGGATTTCTGGATGGGGTACAGCTTCCGCTCCCAGCTGCTCAGAATGACCCGTAAATTCTCGCCCGCTCTGGCCGATATAAACAAAGCCGTCAGGCTCGACGGAGGGAACTGGCAGCTGTATCTCGAACGCGGCAAACTGTATTACGAACTGCGCCAGAACGACAAGGCCTACCGCGACTTCACCCAGGCCGCCCGCCTTAAACCCGATTACGCGGAAATATACAATTACACCGGCCGGATGTTTCTGCGGGTAAAGATGTACGGCAAAGCGGAGGAGGAGTTCACGAAAGCGCTCTCGCTCTTCGCTTCCGCCGACGTCTACGCCAACCGCGCGCTGGCCCGGCTGCGCCAGAACAACCCCGAAGGCGCGCGGGAAGACCTGGAAAGCGCGCTCAAACTCAACCCGGACGATCCCAAAACCTATATCGGGCTGGCGTGCTACTACTGGTCCGCCGGCAACGACCGCGCGAAAGCGCTCTCCAATCTTGAACAGGCGTTCAAGGCGGGGTTCACCCGCTATAACCTGCTCACCCACGCAAGCGGCTACGGCAATTACCTGTCGGGCATAGATTCCGACCCGGATTATGTCGCCCTGCTTGAAAAATACAGTTCTCCGGCGCAGGCGCAAGCACTGTCCGCGGACTATGAATAAGGATGAAAAAAATGACAAAAGAACTCTACGCTAAAATTGACTCGTATCTTGACTACGCCGTAGATTTGCAGACCCGCCTGACGGCGATCCCCGCGATTGACCCCGCCAACGGCGGCACCGGCGAATACAAGAAATCCCTGCTGGTTGAAGAGGAAACGAAACTGCTAAACCCGGACGAGCTGATCCACATTGACGCGCCGCAGGCAATAGCCGAAGGCGGCGTGCGGCCGAACATGGCGGTGAAATTTTACGGCAAAGACCGCTCCAAAACGCTGTGGATAATGACACACCTGGATATTGTGGAACCGGGCGATCTGTCGAAGTGGACGTCCGACCCCTACACCCTGCGCCGCGAAGGCAACCGCATTTACGGCCGCGGCGTGGAAGACAACCAGCAGGGACTGGTGTCGTCCATGCTGGTGGCCAGGGCGTTGCGCGAGGCGGGCGTAGTGCCGCCGGTAAATTTAGGACTGCTGTTTAACGCGGACGAGGAAACCGGCTCCGGTTTCGGCGCGGATTATGTGGTTAAAATGCGGCCCGAACTGTTTGGCAAAAACGATATGGTGCTCATTCCGGACGGCGGCATGCCCGACGGCACCATGATAGAAATAGCCGAAAAATCCATCATCTGGGCGAAATTCACCGTGACGGGCAGGCAGATCCACGCGGCCAGCCCCGACGGCGGAATAAACGCCTGCCGCGCCGCCAACGAGCTTGCCGTGGAACTGGACCGCGCGCTGCACGCAGAATTCACCGCGCAGGATCCGCTTTTCAATCCACCCGTAAGTACTTTCGAGCCGACAAAAAAAGAAGCCAACATCGAAAGCATAAACATCGTGCCGGGCCGGGACGTGTTTTATTTCGACTGCCGAATCCTGCCGTCTTATGACCTCGCCGCAATCAAGGCCGTGTTTAAAAAAGCGTGCGACGGGATTGCCGCCAGACGCGGCGTGACGGTCGAAACAACTTACGCGCAGGAACTGCAGGCGCCCAAGCCCACCGCGGCGGACGGCAGCCTTGTGCGGCTGCTGCAGGCGGCGGCGAAAGAAATTTACCGGGTGGACGCAAAACCCATGGGCATCGGCGGCGGCACCGTGGCGGCCTATTTCCGCGAACTGGGCTATCAGGCGGCGGTGTATTCAAAGCTCGACGAATCCGCTCACCAGTTCAATGAATACTGCCTGCTCGACAATCTGCTCGGCGACGCAAAGGTAATGCTGCACTGCCTGTTAAACAGCCGCTGAGAAACGCGTTGAACCTGAAACGGCGGGCCCGCAGCGGGCCCGCCGTTTTTAACGGGTAAAACAGCTTTCTGGAAAAATCAGCGCTCCGGGCGCGGTTTTTTGCTGCCTTTTTCGCTGTTTTTTTCCTTTTTCTTGATCTCTTCCCAGCGAACAAGCACCTGTTCGGGCGTGTCGAGTTTTTCATCGCCGAACACATGGGGATGCCGCCTCACGAGCTTGCCCGTTATGCCGGCAACCACATCCGTTATGTCAAACCGGCCGGCCTGACGCGCTATTTCGGCATGGAACACAACCTGCAGAAGCACGTCGCCAAGCTCCTCGCGCAGATTATCCCAATCGGCGTTTTTTACGGCCTGCTCCACTTCGCCCGATTCCTCGCGCAGATACTCCAGCAGGCTTTCGTGCGTCTGTTTTTTGTCCCACGGACAGCCGTTCTCGGCCCGCAGGCGGGCCATTACCTCCACCAGCTTCTCAAACTCCGAACCAGCTTTTCCCATAGATAGACCTTTCGCGCGTAAATATATACAATATGGCTATGAAAATCGCCAATTGCGTTCTCATTTTACTATTTTTAGCCGCGCCGCTGCGCGCCGAAACCGGTCAGGTGGTGAAAACACATGATGACGAGGTGCTTATAGACATCTCGGAATTCCGGGAGAAACCGGTTGCCGGCTCGCCGTTCGTGATTTATGAGCCGGGCGAAGAACTGGTCAATCCCTCCACCGGAAAAAAACTCGGCGCGGAATTAAAGCGACGGGGCAAAGGCTCGCTGACCGAAATTCATGACACCTACGCCAAAGGCAGAATATCGGAATCAAGCGCGGTCATCAAGCCGGGTTTCGTGGCGGAATTTGAAACTGCGGTAAAACGGCTGACGGAACCGGCGGCCCCGCCGGCCAATACACTGCCGGCGCAGACGCCGGTCTGGGAAAGCGAACCGGTGCCCGGCATAACGGTAGACGCCGCGCCTGGAGATTTTGACGGCGACGGCCTGACCGAACTCGCCGTGGCGCAGGCGGCGCTAATTTCCATTTTCCGGCGGGACGGCACGCAACTGGTCGCCGTTTCATCGGCGGCGCTGCCGGCGATACAGCGTATCGTCTCGATTGAAACGCTTAAAGCGGGCCAGGCGGACCTGAAAACCGACGCGCTGATAATAAACATCTTCGACAGCGCCTCCAATCAGGTGGAAGCGGGCATTTATGCGCTCGAGAACGGAACCCTGACCCGCAAGGACCAGCTGAAATGGATCGTGCGAGCGCTCAACGCCGCGGGCGACGCGCCCGCCTATTATACCCAGGAGATATACCAGAGCCAGGGGTTCCGGCTGTCATTTATCAAACCGCTGGAGTACCGCGACGGGTTCAGAACCGGGTCCGCCCGGCTCACGCTGCCGCGCGCAGACTGGCTGTACGGCCTGACCGTCACCGATCTGGACGGGGACGGCAAAAACGAATCCGTCTACACCACGCCCGGCGGCAGCATAAGCGTGCAGTTTGAAAAACGCGCCAAACACGCCGACACCCGCACCGGATTCAGCAGAACGCCCAACCGCGCAAACATAAAAAATACCCAGCTTTATTTCAACCTGCGCCTGCCGGTCGTGAAAACCGGCAAAACCGCCGGCATTTACGGGGTGAGCAACATCCCCGCGCACATGCTGTCGGAAGCGTTCGGCAAATACTCGGACGCTGACCTGTGCCGGTTCGCCTGGAACGGCGCGATCCTGACAGAAACCGGCCGCACACGGCTGGGCGGCGCGGTCTGGAACATAAACTACGGCTCGTTCGGCGGGCTGGAGCCGGGCCTGATCATCCCGGTGACAACGATTGACGACGCCACCATAATAAAAGTGTTCGGATACCAATGACATTGACCCTGCGGCCACTGATAACGGCTCTGCTCGCGGCGTCGCTGTTTGCGGCGGCCGTGCCGGCTCCGGCCCAGAATTTCAAACCCGTTGACCGGCAGAAACCGCAGAAACACCGGCCGCTCCCCGACGAGGACGCCGAACCCGACATTGACGCGGACACGGCCGACGCGGCCGACACCGCGGACGATATCGCGGGCAATGTGCCCGACTATGCGCCCGGCTCCGATTATACGGCGCCAGGCGCAACATCCGCCGGTCTTAAAATCCCCGAACTGGCGACCGATTTCAAGGGCTGCGGCTATCTGTTCGCTGTCGAAGCCGGCGATTCGTCATGGGAAACGATTGCGCGGGCGGCGATTAACCGGCTGTCGCCGCGCGTGACGGCGGAAACGGTGCTGAGGTCGGACAATCTGTCGGCGGTGCAGGCGGCGATTGACAGCCTGCAGGCGCGGGCGGTGAAAAAGATTGTGGTAATCCCGTTTTTTCTCAATTCCAATTCCGACTCGCTCAACCGCCTGAAACACATGCTGGGCCTGCGCGCGGCCGCGGCCGACGCGGATAAATCGCCCGGCGGCGGAGTGCCTACCAGCGATTCCCAGAAAGCGCTTTTGAAATCGCAGATTACGATCACGTCCGCGCTCGACGACTCGCCGGCCTACGCGCTCGCCGTCTCGCGTTCTGTCAGGAACTACCGCCGCAGCAGGCCGCTGGCGCTGCTGCTGGTCGGAGCGGGACTCAATAACGATATGGCGAACCGCGCCAAACTCGACATAATGAACCGGATCGCCGCGCAGGTGACGGCAAGCTCCGCCTGCGCCATAGCGCAGGCGTTCGTGCTCAGGCCTCGCGGCGACGCCAGGCGCGACATCGGCAAACCCGAACTGAAAATTGACGCCGCCAGTTTCTCCAAAAGCGGCATTTACGGCAAGGACGGGCGGCTCCTGAAAGAAACCGACGAATCTTCCAACGAACAATCCAGCGCGCAGCAGCTTAAAAAAACCGCGCGGAAACTGGCGGCCCATTACTCCATAGTGGCGGTCGGCTATTCCATATCAAGCCACGAGCTGGACAAACTGGTGCAGGACAACATGGACGGCCTGTTTTACAGCTGGCTTGGCAACGCCGCGCTTGACGAAGCGGGCGTGCAGGCCTGGCTGGTTACGAAAATAAACGAAGGGGTGGACCTGCCGGCCATAGAGCCGCAGAGCCGGCAGTCCGGCGGTCTCTCTTCACGGGAAAGCTATGAAAAAGCAATTAAAGACTGGCAGTAACGCCGAGCTGGCGGTAGGCAGCGCGGGGTTTGTGCGGCTGGTGGATTTCATGGGCGGGGACAACCGGGTCGTCGCTTCCGCGCGGGTGACTTTCGCGGGCGAATCGAAAGGCGACGAACGCGACAAAAAACTTATCCGCTATCTGCTGGAACATGCGCACCTTTCGCCTTTTGAACACAGCGTGTTCCAGCTGCACATCAAATGCCCCATTTTCGTGGCGCGGCAGTGGATGCGGCACCGCTGGGGCTCCTATAACGAGGTAAGCGCCCGCTACACCAGAGTGGCGGACGAGTTCTTCATACCGGAACGGTTTCGCGCGCAGGACACGCATAACAAACAGGGCTCGGTGCAGTCGGACGACCTGCCACAGGCCGAACTGCTGAGCGCCTATCGCGCCGCGCTCGAGCAGAGTTATGCCGCCTATAACAAACTGCTGGAGGCCGGAGTGGCGCGCGAGATGGCGCGGATGCTGCTGCCGGTCGGCCAGTATACCCAGTTTTACTGGACGGTTAACGCGCGCAGCCTGATGAATTTCCTGTCGCTGCGGGCCGACTCGCACGCGCAGGCCGAAATACGCGACTACGCCGACGCGCTGCTTTCACTGCTGGCCGAACGTATGCCCTGGACGCATGAAGCGTTCCTGAAAGTGTTCGGCGACGGCGAAAAACTGTCCGGGCCGGCGGCGGAAATTGACCGGCATGTAAGAAGTTTCTGAGGCATTCATGGCAAACCGAATAATTCCCCTGGCGGCGCTGCTGTTTACTTTGAGTCCGGCCGGCGCGGCCGATACGGCGGCAAAAACGGACAGCCCGGCGCGGCAGTCCGCGCAGGACACGGCCATAAGCAGCGCGCTCGGCGCGCTTGAATACGGCACGGTGGAAGGGCCGGGAGTGCGTTTTTACTGCCGAGTTTCGGGCACCTCGACGGCGGAGGGGCTGGTGGACGTTTTCGCTCCGTTTGACGGACGCGTGGGCGAACTGAGCGCGGCGCTGTTTAACTGGGTGGACAAAGACCAGGTGCTGGGAGTGGTGGCTTCGGTCGAACTGTCGGCCATGATGGACGCCTCTTCGAGCAAAAACACCACCCGCAACCGCTGGAAGAACATGTACGACTACTACCAGGTGCGCGCGCCGGTGGCGGGCGTGATCGTCGGCCTGTACGCGAAGAACAAACAGGACGTGTACGAACAGGAAAAGATTTTCACCATCGCCAAAAACATTTATGTGATCGCCAAGACCGGAGAAAGGGTGTATGTGCCGCTCAAGGCGGGCATGCTCGCCCAGCTGAAAAATGAAGACGGCGTAACCGTTACGGCGGTATTGCGCAATTTCGTGGAAATAGGCAAAACCGGCCAGTATCAGCTGCGGCTGGAAGTGACGGGTGAAGCATGGAAAATCCGGCCGGGGATGGTTTTTGAAGGTGATCTGCTGCTTTCCGACAATCCGGAGGCGGCGATGGTTCCGGTGGAGTCGGTCATTCATAAAGACGGCCGTTCCTATCTGCTGTCGCTGATCGAGGTGGAGCCGGGCTCGCGCAACGACTGGTATACCGAAGTATACAATGTGTTTCCGGGCGAAGTGTACATTACGCCCGCCTCGCTGCTGAAAATAGATAATTCTCAATACCGGGCTGCCGCAGAGGCGAAAGCGGGCGAAGGAATTCACAAGCCGGAAATAACCGGCGCGCAGCCGGCCGCGGGCAAAAAACTCGACGGGAGCGATCCTGCCGGCAAACCGGATTCCGGGAGCAAAACCGGTTCCCGCCGGAAAAACCGCCGGGAAAAAGCGTCCGCCGCGAAAAACAGCGTGGTTGCGGGCACGGCGAATCAGCCGGCGCGGCAGGATCAGCCGACCGCTTCCGCAAGCTCGATTATAACCAGCGCGGCCTTTCGGTCCGCCGCCTACGCCAAATCTTCCAGAACCGGAAAAAAGAGGTCAAAAACGAAAACCTCTAAAAAACCGGCCGTGAAGCAAGCCGCGCCGGCAAGCCCGCCAGCGCCCGGCAAACAGCAGGCGCAGCCGACCGGCGCGGTGCAGTCGGCCGTAACCATCCCGCACAAGCTCGGCCCGATGCCGAACCCGACTTACGGCGACGTCGGCGGCGAGCAGGGCGGCTATGCGCCCGCCGGGACCGGCGAGGAACAGAGCGAATAACGCAAGGACTATTATGAGCGAAACCCAGCAACTGCGGTTCTCCAGTTTCATTTTCATCAAAGTGTCGCCGGAATTCCGGCGCCTGATTTCGAACGAAAAAATCGCGGCCAAGCAGGAACTGGAGGGGGCGGTCGCTTTTCATCAGGACGAGATTTTCCTGCGCACCTACTCCCTGCAGGGCCTGCGGGCCGACTGCGACATGCTGCTGTGGCTCATCTCGACCGACGTGGAACACCTGCAGCAGGCGTGGGCGCAGATTTCGTCTTCCGGCGCGGGCAAGTATTTTATCGAAAAATACAGTTATCTGGGGTTTTTCGAGCTGAAGCAGGAACATCTGCAGTGCGATCTGGAATGCGGAGTCATACCGGCGGGCCTGTTCGGAAAATACCGCTATATGCTGATGCATCCGCTCACGCGCACTTTCAAATGGCATCAGATGAGCGCGGAGGAACAGGATCAGTTTCTGATCGAGCGGCGGGAAGTGCTGGAGCAGTTTCCGTCGGTAACGGAACACCAGTTCGCGTCGTTCGGGCTGGACGACCAGGACTCGATAGTGCTGCGGGAATCCAACGAACTGCACGCGCTGGCCCATGTAACGGAGAAACTGCGCGAAAAACGGATCAAGAATTTCGCGAAAGCGGACACGCCGTCCTTTTTCTGCGTCGGCAGCGACCTGCGCGATATTCTGGACCGGCTGGGCAAATGACCGCCTGACCGCGCGGAGCTGGCGGGCATACAGGGACGGCGAACCGAAGCGTGCGGGAAAACTCCGCCGTAACGCCCGCTGACGCCGGGCGGAACGGAAAATAAACTTGCAAGGAGGCATCATGAGAATACTAGGCGTAATAATGGCGGGCGGAAAAGGCGAACGGCTCTATCCGCTTACAAAAGAACGCTCCAAACCGGCGGTTCCGTTCGGAGGCAAATACCGGATCGCGGATTTTGTGATGTCTAATTTCGTCAATTCCGGGATTTTCGCGTCCTATGTGCTGGTGCAGTACCTGTCGCAGTCGCTAATAGATTACCTGCGGCAAAGCTGGCCCACGCGCGGCCTCACCAACGACCATTTCATCACCGTAGTGCCGCCTCAGATGCGGATGGGCGAGGTGTGGTACCGCGGCACGGCGGACGCCGTGCGCCAGAACCTGAGCCTGATCACGGATTTCGCGCCCGATCTGGTGGCCGTGTTCGGAGCCGACCACATCTACCGGATGGACATCGGGCAGATGATAGATTTCCACCTGAAAAACAAGGCGGACGTGACCATCGCGGCCCTGCCTGTTCCGCTTAAGGAAGCCACACAGTTCGGCGTCGTCGCGGTGGACGCGAAAAACAGGGTGACCGGCTTTCTGGAAAAGATACCGAACCCGCCGCCGATCCCCGGAAACCCGACGATGGCGTACGCCTCGATGGGCAACTATATTTTTTCCTACGACGCGCTCGTCAAAATACTGCACGAGAAATACGCCGAATCGCCGGGCCTTGATTTCGGCAAAGGCATCATGCCGATCATCCACAAACGCTATAACGTGTTCGCATACGACTTTCCGTCGCAGAAACTGCCCGGCATACAGGATTACGAGGAAGAAGGCTACTGGCGGGACGTGGGCACCATCGCCGCCTTCTGGGAAGCCAACATGGATCTGCTGGGCACCAAGCCCAAAATGGATCTGAACAATCCCAAATGGCCGATCCATTCCGGCAGCCATAACTCGCCGCCGGCCAAATATGTGGGCGCGGAAATAAAAGATTCCATGATAAGCGACGGCTGCGTTATCAAGAACTCCGTCATCAAGCACAGTATCCTGGGCCGCGGCGTGGTGGTGCGCGAGAAATGCGAGATTGAAGACTGCATTATCATGGACTACTGCGAAATCAAGCCCGGCACACGGCTGAAAAAAGCGGTCGTTGACAGGTTCAACGTGCTCGGGCCCAAACTCACCGTCGGGCATGATCCTGCGGAAGACGCGCAGCGCTACTACATTGATCCGTCAGGAATAGTGGTCATCCCGCGCGGCAAAACCAAGTTTCTATGACCCGCCGGCACCTCGCCGTTCACGGGCACTTCTACCAGCCGCCGCGGGAGAACCCGTGGCTGGGCTGCGTGGAAGCCGAGCATAACACCGGCGGGATGCATGACTGGAACTCGATCATCACCGCCGAATGCTACGGCCCGCTGGCGGCCGTGCCCGTAGCGCGGCGGGGCAAAACCGCGGATGAACTGCTCAACCTGTACACGCAGATCAGCTTCAATTTCGGCCCGACGCTTTTAAACTGGCTGGAATACCGGCACCGCAGCCTTTATCTGGCCATACTGCAGGCTGACCGGGAGTCGGCGAAAAAGCGGTCCGGCCACGGCAACGCGCTGGCGCAGGTTTATAACCATGTCATCATGCCGCTGGCCTCGCAGCGCGACAAGCGCACCCAGATCATATGGGGCCTGGAGGATTTCCGCTACCGGTTCGGGCGCGAGCCGGAAGGCATGTGGCTGGCGGAAACGGCGGTGGACGAAGCCACGCTCGAAGAACTTTGCCTGCACGGCCTGCGCTTTGCGCTGCTTGCGCCGCGCTCGCTGGCGTCAAAACGCATGAGCGGCGTGCGGACGAACGAACCCGTCCATCCCGACGACTATACCCGCCCCTACCGCTGGCATTGCCGGCAGCAGAAAGGCAAATTCATAGACCTGTTTTTTTACTCGCCCCAGCTGGCCGACGCGATGCGCGCGGGCGGCTGCTCCAACCCCGGAGTGCTGCCGGAGCAGACCCGGCTGCTGCTGCCCGCGGGAGTCAGGGAGCCGCGGCTGCTAAGTTACGCGTCCGACGGGGAAGACTACGGGCACCACTTTAAAACCGGCCACCTCGCTCTCGCCGGCGCGCTCTGCGCCGTTGAAGCGAAAGGCCTGGCCAGGATAACCAATTACGGCGAATTCCTGGATATCTGCGGCGCGCCGCGGTTCGAGGCGGAGATAGTGTCGCCTTCGGCCTGGAGCTGCCCGCACGGCGTCGGCCGCTGGACCGACGACTGCGGCTGCACTTCGCCCGACCAGCCGAAAGGCTGGAACCAGAAATGGCGCCGGCCGCTGCGCGAAACGTTCAACCGGCTGGCGGAAAAACTCGACGGCTTTTACGAAACGGAAAGCGCGGCTGTTTTTACCGACAGCCGGGCGGCGCGCGAAGGGTATATCGCCTGCCTTAACGCCGACCGGATGCGCCGGCTGCGCGGCTACGTCAAATCCTGCCTCAGGCCCTCCGCCGCGCCGCAGGATCTTAAAAAGGGCCTGAAACTGCTTGAAATGCAGCGCAACCGGCTTCTCATGTTCACCAGCTGCGGCTGGTTTTTCGACGAGCTTTCCGGCCTGGAGCCGGTTCAGACAATGAAATACGCCGCGATGGCCTGCGGCCTGGCGGCCGAACTGGGCTGCAACGCCGAACAGGAACTGGAAGCGGGGCTGGCACGGTGCCCGTCAAACCTGCCGCGCTTTAAAAGCGGCGACCGGGTATACCGCGCGCTCGTAAAACCCGCCGCCATCACTCCGGCCCGTGCGGCCGCGCACTACAGCCTTGCGCTAACCTGCCGGCTGGAACTGCCGTTCGAGGACGGCACGGCCTTTCATTATAAACTGACGGACGAAGGCATTGCGGCCGCGCATATCCGCGCGTATCTGGTCCGCACCGAAACCTCCGACACAATGGAACAGCGCCCGTTTTCAATATTCGTGCTGAAAAAAAGCGCCGACAAATACTGCGCCGCCGGCGCGGACTGTTTTGCAGCCCCCGCGCACAATCCCGCCGCACACGCAAAATTTTTCGACCGGCTCCAGTCCGAGCCGGACCGGGCGCAGGAAATACTGGCCGGCGCGGGCTATGAACATTTCACGGAAACCGCGCTGCTGGCCGACTGGCGGCGCGCCAATCCCATGTTCGCCAATCCGGCCCCGGCGGAAAAGGACAGACTGCTGCAGCACTGGACTGAAACGCTCGCCCGGGCCCGCTATGCCGATCTGCTTACCCCGGCGCTCATGGCGGAGCTCGACGCCATGCGCGCGGCCGGGCTGCGGCCCGCCGCCATTCCGTGGCTGGACCAGCTTTCGGCGTTATGCGCCGACCGCTTTTCCCTGGCGCTGGAATCCTTTTCGGCGGCCCGGCTGGCGGCGGTTCTGCCGTGGCTTGAATATTTTTCAAACGCCGGCCTTTCAAACTGGCGCGCGCTGCTCGCGCTGCGGAATTTTCTGCCGGGCCTGTCCGCCACGCGCACCGACCCGGAATTTACGCGCCTGCTGCGCCAGGCGGCGCCGCTTATGGGAGTGAAAACAATCAGCTGATTATGCCAATAAAAAAAATACGACTGGAAACCCGGGAACAGGCCGTCTGCGTGCTGGGCGTGCAGGACGAGCAGCTGCGCCGGCTGGAACGCGATTACAAGGTTGAGCTTTTCGTACGGCACGAGCCGGGCGAAGCCGGCGGAGTGGACATAAGCATAAAAGGCCCCATCTCGCGGGTGGACAAGGCGCTCAACGCCATCACCGACATAATTTCGCAAAAAGAAATGCTCGCGCACGCCGAGCCGACGCAGCCGGGCGACAAACCAAGCCCGATCAGCAACGGCGTAATTTACCACCCGTCGCGCGGGCTGCCGGTGAAACTGCGCAACGCCGCGCAGACGGAGTACGCCAACATGATTTTCGGCAGCGACATGGTGATCGGGATCGGCCCGGCCGGCACAGGCAAAACCTTCGTCGCCGCGGCGGCGGCCATGCGTTCTCTGGAAATGAATCTGGTTGACCGGATAATACTCACAAGGCCCATCGTGGAAGCCGGAGAAAAACTGGGGTTTCTGCCGGGCGACCTGTATGAAAAAGTGCACCCGTACCTGCGCCCGCTTTACGACGCGTTCCAGACGCTCGCCGGCCCCGAGCGCTTCCGCAACCTGCGCGAAGACGGCGTGCTGGAAATCGTGCCGCTCGCCTACATGCGCGGCCGCACTCTTGAAAACGCGTTCATCATACTCGACGAGGCGCAGAACACCATGCCCGAACAGATGAAAATGTTTCTCACGCGCATGGGCATGAATTCAAAGGTGGTCGTGACCGGCGACATCACCCAGATAGACCTGGAAGACAAGAATAAAAGCGGCCTGTTCCAGATCACCCACATTCTCCAGCATACCGAGGGCATAAAGTTCTTCCGGTTCAACAAAGAAGACATCGTGCGCCATCCGCTGGTGAAAGAAATCCTCGCCGCCTACGAAAACTGGGAAAACAAAAAAACCAAGAAACCCATGTAGCGCCGGGCGGACGCATTTATGAAAATCAACATCTTCAACAATTCCGGGCTTGCCGCAAAAACATTGCCCGACCCCGGACTGCTCAGGCGGACGGCGCGAAGCGGGCTGGGGCCTCTGGCCCGCCTTGCGGGCGAGCTGAACATCGTGTTCGTAACCGCCGCAGAAATAAAAAAGCTCAACCGCCGGTATCTTTCGACGGGCGCGCTGACCGACGTGATTTCGTTCAATTACGAATTGCCCGCGCAGGCGGCCCGCGAACCGGGTTTCCCGTTCGGCGACATTTTCATTTGCGCCGAATCGGCGCGATTGCAGGCGAAAAATCTGGGGCACAGCGTCAAAAAAGAACTGCTGCTGCTGGCGGCGCACGGCGCGCTGCACCTGGCCGGAATGGATGACTCGACAAAAGCGGAGCTTGCCGCCATGGACTCCGCCGCGCTCGCCATACTCGCCAGCCTTGCGCCGCGCCTTGGATGAGGCCTTCCCCGCCCTGCGGCATCAAGCCGGCCCGCCGGACGGCACAAACCCGGCGGCTGGCTGAATGGATGAATTCCGGCGGAGTCCGCGCCCGTGGCAACTCCGTATTTTCCCGCAGATAACCCTCACCAGGCGCAACAAGCCGAGCCACGGCCCGAAAACAGGCCCGGATCCGCTGAGCGAACAATATGACGGACCGCCGCGCGGCCATTGCCGCGCGGCGGTCCGGTTTGAAAAAAGCCGGCTGTCAGGAAGCGGGGCGCAGATTCACTATTTCCGGCTTGCCGGCGCGCAGTTTAAGATAACCGCGCCCGCCGCCATACCCGACGTAAACACCCACGTCCACGGCGATAATATTGCCGTCGTCGCTCACCGACACTTCGCGCAGCGGCGTATGCCCCACCACCTGCTTGAGCCGGAGCGGATTTTCCGAATAAAACAGATCCTCGATATCCTCCCAGAAAATTCCGCCGAACCGGTGCGGCCCGCCGCGCGAAGACCCGACATAGAAAATGGGATGCGAATAATCGTTCTTTTCAACCGCGTTGATGAAAATGGAATTTATTTCCGCCGCCAGCGCGTCCTCACCGGCTGTGCCGCCAGCGGAAAAAATCTCCTGCAGCCCGGCGGTCAGCCCGGCGTGAGTGAACAGATAGCCCTGCCTGCTCAACGCGGCCGCAATTCTGCCGTCATGCACGGCGGTTCTCAAGGCCTCGGTAAACGGCGCTATCTGGTTTTTGGATAAAGTCGTGATCGCGTAATTGCCTTTAAGCAATTCCAGCTCGTGGTTGCCCAGCAGCCTCACCACCGATCCGCCCGCCCGACCCGCCTCGCGCTGAAGCCGTGCCAGCAGATTCTGCACCTCAAAAGGCCTGGGCCCCCTGTCCACCACGTCGCCTATCTGCACAAGTGTGGCGTTTCCGCCGCGCCAGGCTCCGCGCGCATCGGCCAGGCCGGCATGCCGGAGCAGTTCCAGAAACCCGTCATATTCGCCATGCACGTCGCCCACCGCCACCAACGTGCGACTGCGGCGCGCCGCGCGGCCCTTGCCGGCGGGTTTTCGGCAGACCGCCGTTTTATACAGGGTCTGCGCAAACGGTTTTTTTCTGCGGCCGGCGGATGAATTGTAATGCGGTTTCATAGGTTAAGCGAATCTGCGGCGGTCCGCCACGATACCAGATAGACTAGCACATTCTGCGCGCGCTGTAAAAGCCGGCGCGAACAGCGGAACCCGCAATGTGCATAATGGTAACATAACGCTCTTTTGCTATAATTACAGAGATGACCATTCAAACAACCAATTCCGATCTTTTCAGACAGCTCGACAAACTCCAGCAGAAACGCTGGGCCGACGCAAACCTTTTCAAAACACCCGCCAGTCCGGCCGCGGGCAAAAAATTTTATTGCCTTGACATGTTCCCCTATCCGTCCGGAGCGGGCCTGCATGTGGGTCACCCGGAAGGCTACACCGCATCCGACATCATCACCCGCTACAAACGCATGAACGGCTACACCGTGCTTCATCCCATGGGGTGGGACGCGTTCGGGCTGCCCGCTGAAAATTACGCCATCCAGACCGGCATCCACCCCGACATCACGACCCGCAAAAACATTGACACCTACCGCCGCCAGATCAAATCCATCGGCCTGTGCTACGACTGGGACCGCGAGATAAACACCACCGATCCCGAGTATTTCAAATGGACCCAGTGGATCTTTCTCCAGCTGTTCAAACGCGGGCTGGCTTATGAAAGCACGATACCGATCAACTGGTGCCCGTCGTGCAAAACCGGGCTCGCCAACGAAGAGGTTTTTGGCGGGAAATGCGAGCGGTGCGGCTCCGCCATAGAAGAAAAGGACATGCGGCAGTGGATGCTGAAAATCACCGCCTACGGGCCGCAGCTGCTGGAAGGACTGGAGGGGCTCGACTGGCCCGAATCCACCATGCACATGCAGAAAAACTGGATCGGCCGGTCGGACGGCGCCGAAGTGAGTTTCCAGGTGTCCGGGCGGAACGAAAAAATCACGGTTTTCACCACCCGCCCCGACACGCTGTACGGAGCCACCTACATGGTGCTGGCGCCCGAACACCCGCTGGTGCCGCAACTGCTCACGCCGCAACAAGCCGCGCAGGCCCAGGCATACATAAAAGCCGCCGGCGAAGCGACGGAATACCAGCGCACCGACATCTCAAAAGAAAAAACGGGCGTGTTCACGGGCTCGTTCGCGGTCAACCCGCTAAACGGCAGAAAAATCCCGGTCTGGATTTCCGATTATGTGCTGATCGGTTACGGCACCGGCGCGATCATGGCGGTGCCCGCTCACGACGAGCGGGATCACGAGTTCGCCAAAAAATTCGGACTTGAGATCACAGAAGTCGTGCAGCCGGAAGGCGCCGCGGAGCCGGGCTGTTTCACCGGCGAGGGGATAGCCGTCAATTCCGGCATTCTCGACGGGCTGAAAACGCCCGACGCGAAAAAGAAAATCATCGCGCATCTGGAAAAAGAGGGGTCTGGAAAAGCCCGCACAACCTACCGGCTGCGCGACTGGGTGTTTTCGCGCCAGCGGTACTGGGGCGAACCGATCCCGATAGTGCATTGCGGAAAATGCGGGCCCGTGGCGGTGCCGGAAAGCGAGCTGCCGCTGCGCCTGCCGGATATGGAGCAGTTCGAGCCGTCGGGTACCGGCGAAAGCCCGCTCGCGCTCGCGCACGGCTGGCTCGACACCGTCTGCCCTGAATGCGGAGGCACGGCAAAACGCGAAACGAACACGATGCCCCAGTGGGCGGGTTCGTGCTGGTATTACCTGCGCTATATTGATCCGAAAAACACCGGGCGGATCTGCGCGCCGGATCTGGAAAAAGCATGGCTGCCGGTAGACTGCTATATCGGCGGCGCGGAACACGCGGTGCTGCACCTGCTCTACGCGCGGTTCTGGCACAAGGTGCTGTTTGACGCGGGTCTGGTTTCCACGCCGGAACCGTTTAAAAAACTGCGTCATCAGGGCATGATACTGGCCTATTCCTACCGTGACGGGCGCGGCGCGTACCATAGTGTTGACGAGGTGGATTTTTCCGATCCGCAAAGCCCCCGCCTCAGGGCGACCGGCGAAACGCTGAGCCCGATGGTCGAGAAGATGTCCAAATCGAAACATAACGTGATCAACCCCGACTCGGTTATAGCCGAGCACGGGGCCGACGCGTTCCGCATGTACGAAATGTTCATGGGCCCGTTCGACGCGTCGAAACCGTGGGACGTGCACGGCATGGAAGGCGTGGTGCGGTTTCTGAAGCGCGTGTGGTACTGGACGCAGGAGCTCAGGCTCGACAGTGCGGCCGCGCTGCCGGACGAGCTGGAAACCCTGCTTCACAAAACCATCGCCAAGGTCACCGCCGATATCGAGGAAATGCGCTTTAACACCGCGATTTCGGCGATGATGATTTATTTCAACGACCTGCAGAAATTCAAGACGGTGCCGCCCGCACACGCGGAAAGTCTGCTCAAGCTGCTGCATCCGTTCGCACCGCATGTGACGGACGCGGCCTGGCAGCACCTCGGACACTCCACCTTTCTGCTCAACGAACGCTGGCCCGTTTACGAGTCCGCCCGGCTGGTTGAAAACGAACGGGAGATCGGCGTGCAGGTAAACGGCAAACTGCGCGACCGGATCAGGCTGCCGGTCAACATCGCCAGAGAGGACGCGGAAAAAGCGGTGCTGGCGGCCGGGCGGATACGCAGGCACCTTGAGGGCAAAACGCTGGTCAAAGTCATTTATGTGCCGGGCAGGATGGTCAGCATAGTCGTAAAATAAGCCGTACGGAGAGGGAATATGGCCAAACAAATCAAGCTGGCGTTTTTCGCGGCGCTCGCGCTGCTGGCGGCGGGCTGCGCCGGCGACTCGGGGGTTATCTACCAGCCTTATCCGCAGATACTGCCACAGTCGGTAACGAATCTGGCGGTTCAGCCGTTTATAAATAAAACCGAGTATTTCGGGCTGGAAGACCGGCTCAACATCGCCATCACCAACGAATTTCTGCGAAACGGCAATTTCCCGGTGGTGCCGCAGCCGCAGGCCACGGGCGTAATAATGGGCGAGATACGGCGCTACATACTCGTGCCAATCCAGTATGACGCGGCGATGGTGCCCACCTCCTACAAACTGACAGTGCTGCTCAAGGTGCAGTTTTACGACCGCAAATCCAACACCCTGCTGTGGGAAGAACCGGCGCTGGAAGGCACCGTGGTGTACACCGCCTCGGTGCTGTCCGGCGGCATAACGGAAGATCAGGCGCGCGATCAGGTGTGGAGCATTCTCGCGCGCGACATTGTCACGCGCACGGTAACGGGCTACGGCTCGGTGTCCAGCGCGTCGGAAAGGAAGATTTCTCCGACCGATCCCGTTTCCACCTCCACCGCGCCGGTTGAATACCGGTCGAGCGGACAGTAATCCGATGGGCACGGTCACCCCGGAAAAACTGGCCGGCGGCCTGCGCGCGGGCAACATCAAACCGGTTTATTTTCTGGGCGGCGAGGAAATTTACCGGAAAAAACAGATCATCGCGCAGTTGAAAAAACTGATCAGTCCGGACGATTTCAATTATTTTTCCTGCGACGGCGACAAAACCCCCTCGCAGGAAATCCTGTCGCTGGCGCAAACCCCGCCGGTTTTCGCCAATGAACGGCTGATTGTCATAAACCGCGCGGAAAAAATAAAGCTCAAGGACAAAAAATCGCTGATCGAGTATCTGGGCAATCCGCTCGGCACTACCTGCCTGGTGCTGGTTTCGGAGGAGCGAAAGAAAACCGACGCGCTGCTGAAAGCCTGCGAAGAAGCGGGCGAAGCGGCGGTTTTCTACGGCCTGCGGGAAAACGAGGCGCACTCGTGGGTAATGGCGCGGGCGGAGAAAGCGGGCCTTTCGATAACGGCGCAGGGCGCGAAACTGCTGGTTGATTCGGCGGGAACCGATCTCACCGCCCTGAGCATGGAAATAGACAAGCTGGCCATTTACCTGTCCGGCACGGCGGGGCTGATAACTCCGGAACTGGTGCTGGAAAGCCTGGGTTTTTCAAAAGAGGAAAACCCCTATGAACTGGCGAGCCTCATCATGCGGCGCGATCAGAAGGGCGCCATGTCGCTGATTGACAGATTGATCGAATCAGGTTCAACACCCGTGCAGCTGCTTAACATCATAACCGGCACGCTCGTAAAGCTGATCAAAGTCAAACGGCTGGAAACGGCGGGGCTGGACCAGCAGTCCATAGCGGCGCAGGCGGGCCTGAATTTTTTCGAGCGTGATTTTGTGGCGCAGGCGCGCGACTTCGCGCCTGCGGCCGCGCTGACTGACGCGCTGGCCAGATCGCTGGAATATGACCGGGACTTGAAAACTTCGTCCGGCTCGGAACCGGGCGTGACGCTGAAATCGCTGGTGTTTAAAATACTGTCGGGCGGACGGGCAAAACGTTCCTGATAATCCGCGCTCCGCGGGCCCGGCATTCAAACCCGTTGCCAGAAACAGCGGCTTCCGGTTTTGCGCCGCAGACGGCGTTTTTGAAAATCGAACCGTATTTTGCGGACAGACAAAAACCTGCGCGGCAGTTGCCTGCCGCGCCTGTTTTTAAAATCCGTACAGCGGGTTTAAGCTCTTATTTGGAAGAAGAAGCGGTCAGCTTGCTCAGGCGGGATTTTTTCCGCGCCGCGGTTTTCCAGTGAATAAGGCCCTTCTTGGCGGCCTTGTCCCATTTGGAAAAAGCCTCGGTAAGGACTTTCCCGGTTTCGGGTTCTTTCTTTTCAACAGCGGTCGTGACCGCCTTTGCCGCCGTGCGGATCATTTTGCGCATACCGCGGTTAAACGCGGCCCGGCGCTCAGACTGGCGGTGAGCTTTGATACCACTAGTGTGTCTTCCAGTTTTAAGTTTTGCCATAAATTATTTTATAACTCCGTTACATAGTGTACACTTTTTATGGATATCAGGTCAACCGCTCGGGACGAGAAATTCGCTGAAAACGCCGGCGCGTTCGGCGCCGCGACCGCCGTTTCGCGCGTTTTAGGCTACCTGCGCGACGCGGGCATAATGTATCTGTTCGGCGCGACCGCGCTGACCGACGCGTATTACGCGGCGCTGAGGATCGCCAATTTTTTCCGCCGCACCGCCGGCGAAGGCACCATAAACGCGGCCTTCATGCCGCTGCTGGCGCAGGAAAACGCGGTTTCGCGCGCGCGCGGGCATGAATTTTTCGCCGCGGTCTGGACCGCGGGCCTGGCCGCGACGGCATTTTTTTCCCTGCTGGCTGCTGTCTTCGCCGCGCCGCTGGTGCGCGCGCTGACATGGGGACTGTGCGGCCAGCCGGAAATTTTCGGGCTGACGGTAACGCTCACGCGGATAATGATGGCGCAGGTGATTTTCGTCATGCTGTCGGCTTTATGCCAGGGCGCGCTTTATCTTTCGATGCGTTTTTTTCTGCCGGCAATCGCGCCCGTCACCTTTTCGCTTTCCATAATCGTTTACCTTATAGCCGCGGCGGCGCTGCCCGGCCCGGACCCGGAAACCCGGGTCCGGGGGCTGGCGCTGGCCGCCGTGGCGGGAAGCGCGCTTCAGCTTGCGCTGCTTGCGCCCGCCGTGAAAAAACTGGGTTACAGTCTGAGGCTGACAAACCCGCTGCGCACGCCGGCGGTAAAAACCGCGCTTGCCATGATGCTGCCCGCGCTGGTCTGCTCGGCCGGCGACCAGATTTCCATGTTTACCGGCATGTTCTTCGCCAGTTTTCTGCCGCAGGGTTCAATCACGGCGATTTATAACTCCGCGCGCATAATGCAGTTGCCGCTCGCGCTGTTCGGAGTGGCGGCCGCCAACTCAGCGCTGGCCCATTTAACCGTAAGCGCGCAGTCGGGCGACCGGGCGGAATTCCGTTCCACCTACTCGCTCGCGGTGCGCCTGACCGGATTCATGCTTATACCGGCCATGGCGGGCATTCTGGTTCTCGACCTGCCGCTTGTGCGCGCTCTGTTCGAGCACGGGCGCTTTTCATTCGAGCAGAGCGAAGTAACCGCCTCCGCGCTCCGGTGGCTTGGGCCGGGCCTGGCGGCGCACGGCGTGAACAAAATTTCCGTAATGGCGTTTTACGCGTTAAAAGACTGGAAAACCCCGTTCAAAATAATTCTGGCCCAGACCGCGGTCGAAATCGCGCTGTGCATGGCGCTGCTGGGGAAAATGGGCGTGGCGGGACTGGCGCTGGCGTCATCGGCGGGCGCATGGTCCGGCGCGCTCCTGCTTACGCTGGCGCTAAGAAAAAAGTTCGGGCCGCTCGGTTTCGCGGGGATATTGCGCGCGTACGCGCGATTTATCCTTCTGGCGGGCGCGATGGCCGGGCTCTGCGCCATGGCGTTGCATTACGCTCAGCCGCTCGGCACGGCGCTTGCAGCCGCCTGCGCCGTCTGCGCGGGCGCGGCCGGCTACGCGGGGCTGGCTCTGGCTTTTAACACCGGCGAAGCCAAACTGTTTCTGGCCGCCGGAAAGAACCGGGAGAACACCCGATGACCGCAAACCGCGCCGGGCTCGCGGCCCTGCCCCACAGCCCGGGCGTTTACATAATGCGCGCGGGCAAGGGCGAGATAATCTATATCGGCAAGGCGATAGATCTGGCCAGGCGGGTTTCGCAGTATTTCCAGCAGTCGCGCGCGGGCGAAGGCGGCTGGAAAATACCGGGCCTGATGGCGTTGCTGCGCCGGATTGACTATCTGCCCTGCCAAAGCGAGCGGGACGCGCTCGTGCTGGAAGAGCGGCTGATAAAAGAACACCAGCCGTTCTTTAACAGAATGCTCAAAGACGGCAAGACCTACCCGTTCGTAAGGCTGAATTTAAACGAACCGTTCCCGCGCCTGAGCGTTACGCGCGAAAAACGGCGCGACGGAGCTCGCTATTTCGGCCCTTACCCGCACGCCGCGGAGCTTAAAGGACTGCTGCGGCATCTGTGGTCGGCAGGAATCATTCCGCTGCGGCCGTGCAAATGGAATTTTTCGCCGGAGCGCCCGCTCGCGCGGAAGAAAACAGACTCCTGCGTGTATTACCATACCGGTCAGTGTCCCGCGCCCTGCGCGGGCGGCATCTCGCCGCGGCAATACCGTGAAATAGCGGAACGGGCGGAACTGTTCCTGGAAGGCCGCCATCAGGAACTGGCCGACCGATTCCGCGCGCTGATGAGCGCGGCGTCAGAACGGCTCGATTACGAACAGGCGGCGCGCTACCGGGATTTTCTCGAAACCCTGCGGCATATGCGCGAGCGGATAAAAATTTCGCGCTGCACCGGTTCCGGGCTGGAAGCCAAACTCGCCAAAAGCCGGGCCGCCATGCGGCTGGCCGAAACGCTGGGCTTAAAACGCCCGCCGGTCCATATCGAAGCGTTCGACAATTCGCACCTGTTCGGGGAACAGGCGGTTGGCTCAATGGTCTGTTTCACGGGCGGCGAAAAGAACCGCCCGCACTACCGCCGGTTCCGGATAAAAAGCGCGCTGCCTGAGCGCGGCGGGGATGATTTTCTCATGATGCGGGAAATAGTTACAAGGCGGCTCGCCGCGCTGGCAAAAACCGGCGAACCACCGCCGGATCTGCTGCTTATTGACGGCGGGCCCGGCCAGCTGGCCGCCGCCGCAAAAGCCGTTGCGGCCAGCCGCCTGCGCGTAGCGCTTGTCGCGCTGGCCAAACGGGAGGAGGAACTGTTCGTGCCGGGACGCGGCAAAAGCATCCGGCTCGACCGGTCGGACCCGGCATTAAGGCTGCTCATGGAAATACGTGACGAAGCGCACCGTTTCGCCATAACCTATCACCGCCGGCTGCGTGATAAAAAATTACTGGAGGATTAAAATGAAACTAGGACTGATAGCGGCAGCCGCGGCGCTGATTGCGATCTGCGGCTGCGGAGACCCGGCTGCGACGGATGGCAAAATCGTATCCATTTCATACGCGCTGAAAGTGAACGGCCGGCAGGTGGACACCGCCTCCGGCGACAGGCCGTTCGTTTTCACGATGGGCGACAAAAGCACCATCCCCGGCATGGAAGAAGCGCTGAAGAACAAGCATAAAGGCGATAAAATCCATATTCTGATCCCGCCGGAAAAAGCCTACGGCGCCCATAACGGCGCCTATGTGAAGGAAGTGCCGCTTTCCGCGCTGAAAGGCTTGCAGGTAAAAGCGGGGGACAACATAGCGGCGCGCACGGCCGACGGCAAAGCGCTGCCGGCAAAAATAATCGCGCTCGGCAAAACCGCCGCGACCGTTGACTTCAATCATCCGCTCGCCGGACAGACTCTGGAGTTCGATCTGACGGTTCTGGATGTCAGGAACAGCCGGCGATGAAAAAATCCAGACCGGCCCTGTGCCTTCCGCCGGGCGTCACAAAAGCGCAATTGCAAAAACTGCTGCCGGAAGCCGTGCTTGCCGCAATGCCGGACTACCCGCCTTTTTACCAGCGGGTATGGCTGGCGTGCGCGCTGATCCCGAAAGGCGAAACCCGAACTTACGGGCGGATTGCCGCGGCGGCCGGCAATCCGCGCGCGGCGCGCGCGGCTGGCGCCGCGTTAAAGCGCAACCCGTTCGCGCCGGCGGTGCCGTGCCACCGCGTGATCCGCCAGTCGGGCGAGCCGGGCGGTTATTCGGCGCCCGGCGGGCCGGCTAAAAAAATCGCATTGCTGGCGGCTGAACGCGCGGCGAAAATATCGAAGGAAAGCTAAACCCGGAAAAGAATTGCTATAATTTCCAGACAATATCACCGTCTTTTCAGGGGAAATCGGAAATGCCTTTTTTAAAAACAGCACTGTTGGCGGCAGCCGGGCTTCTGCCCGCCGCGCCGCTATACGCCCAGACCGCCGCGCCGCAACCGCCGATGTATCCGGTGGCCGGGTATACCGCGGCCGTGGTATCCGGCCCGCCGCAGGGGCTAGACAATCTGGTCACATCGCAAGTCATCGAAAAATTCGATCTGCCGCAAAAACACGTTGTAAAAGACGGCGACGAACTGACTCTCGACCAGTGCCTTTCGATCGCGCTGGACCAGGATCCCGACTTACTGGCTTCCCGGTTCTCGGCGCAAGCCGCGCAGGCCGCGCTCAAAGGCTCGAAATCCGCCTATTATCCGGCCATAAACGCCCAGGTTTACGCCCAGAAATACGGTGCGCCCTACACCAACCCGCAAGACCCGTATGTAACCACCCAGCAGCAGAAGTACACGCTGGGCGGTGGTGGCATTTCGCTGAAACAGCTGCTGCTTGATTTCGGCAGCCGCTCCGGTTCGATAGGCGCGAGTTCGGCGGGCTACAAAGCCTCGCTTTATGATCTGGAAAATCTGGCCACGCAAATCGCCCGCGACATCAAGCAGTATTACTACGACGTGATCCGGGCCAAACGCGCGCTGGACGTCAATATCGAAACGGTGTCGCAATACGAGCAGCATCTGGCCGTAGCGCAGGCCCAGTTCGGGCAGGGCAGCAAACCGAAATATGACGTGACCAAAGCCGAAACCGATTTAAGCGGCGCGCAGCTGGGTCTGATTCGCGCGCGCAACGAATACGAACTCGCCCGCATCCGGCTCAACAGCGCGATGTTCCTCACCAAGCCCGGCAGATACAGCGTCCGGGACACTCTCGATTACACCGATTACAGCATCGCGCTTGACGATATTCTTAACAAGGCTTATGAGAACCGGCCCGATCTGAAGGCGCTGGCCCAGCAATACGCGGCGGCGGAATTCGAGGTGCGGCAGGCCAGGTCGGACTATTACCCTTCGTTTTACGCCAGCGGCGCGTACAACGCGGCGGGGAGCGAAACTCCGGCGTCGCAGAACTGGAACGCCGGCCTGTCGCTCGAACTGAACATTTTTCAGGGCATGAAAACCCGCGCGGCGGTGGAACGCGGCAACGCGCGGCAAAACGCGCTCAAGGCGCAGCTTTACTCGAAAGGCCGCGATATTTATATGGAAGCGCAGAAATCACTGCTTGCGCTGTCGGAAGCGGAGGAACGGATCTCCAACGCGGCGGCGCAGGTAAAAGAAGCGTCGGAGAATCTGGAGATCGCCACGGTGCGGTATCAGACCGGCATCAGCACTCCTATTGAACTGACTGACGCGACGGCCTCCTACAGCGATGCGAAACTACAGTTCATCACGGCGCTGTATGATTACAAAATCGCGCAGGCCGACATTGAAAAAACCATGGGGTCAAGATAATGAAAAAAGTCCTTATTCTCGTTCTCGCCGTTCTGCCGGCGCTGGCCGCCTGCAAAAAAAAAGAGGCGCAGGAAACCATCCCCGTAGTGCCGGTGAAGATGGCGCGGGCGGAAGTGAAAACCATGCCCATCCAGATAACCGCCGTGGGCGCGATCGAATCCTATAACCAGGTGGACATCATACCGCGGGTTGACGGCCAGATCCAGGCAATAAACTTCAGGGAAGGCAGCGAAGTGAAAAAAGGCGATCTGCTGGTCACCATTGACCCGGCGGTATACCAGGAAGCGGTTTCCAAGGCGCAGGCGCAGCTTCAGCAAGACCTTTCCGAACTGGAGTACGACCGGGCCGACGCGCAGCGTTACGCGAACCTGCTCAAGGAAGGCGCCGTAGCCACCGCCGACGCGCAGCAGCACCAGACCTCTTTTTTAAAACAGCAGGAACAGGTCAACGCCGACAAGGCGGCCCTGGCGCAGGCGCAGCTGGATCTGGGCTACTGCAAGCTGACCGCGCCGGTCAGCGGAGTGACGAGCGGGTATCTGGTCAACATGGGCGCGATAGTGAGCAGGAACCAGACGAAAATCCTGACGCTGAACCAGATCAAGCCTATTTACGTCACCTTCTCCGTGGCGGAGAAATACCTTGGCGCCATACGCAAAGCGCACAGCAGAAAACCGCTGGCGGTCACCGCCGTGACATCGGACGGCGAAAGCAAAACCGGCACGCTGAGCTTTATCAACAATACCGTAGACCCCAACACCGGCATGATCCAGCTCAAAGCGAGTTTTCCCAATCTGGACAAGGACCTGTGGCCCGGCCAGTTCGCCAACGCCACCATTACGCTTGACGAGCAGGCGGACGCGGTGGTTATCGCCGCCAACGCCGTTCAGCCCGATAACGCGGGCAAAAACTTTGTTTATGTAGTCGGAGCGGACAGCGTGGTGCAGGCCAGGCCGGTAGTAGTGGACCGCACTATCGGCAATCAGGTGGTCATCTCTTCGGGCCTGGCGGGCGGCGAAAACATCGTCACCGACGGGCAGCTAAAACTGCGCAGCGGCTTCAAAGCCGTGGAAAGCGCCATTGATTTAAACGCGCCGGCAAAATAAACCGCGCCGCATAGCTAAGGACGACCCAAATGAATCTTTCAGAGCTCTGGATAAAACGGCCCGTAATGACCGTGCTGGTGATGGTTTCGATCCTGTTTTTCGGGAGCGTGGCTTACCAGTCACTGCCGATAAACAACCTCCCGGAAGTGGAATTCCCCACCATTCAGGTAAGCGCGAGCCTGCCCGGGGCGATACCGGAACAGGCTGCCGCCACGATGGCGACCCCGCTGGAAAAACAGTTCACGTCAATAGAGGGGCTGTCGTCAATGAGTTCCAAGAGCGTGGCGGGCAACACCACCATCACGCTCCAGTTCGACCTTGACCGCAATATTGACGCCGCCGCACAGGACGTCAACACCGCGATCTCGGCGGCGAGCGGCTACCTGCCGTCGGACATGCCGTCCCCCCCGACTTACAAAAAAATCAATCCGGCGGACACGCCGGTAATATACTTCGCGCTCGCCTCCGACACGCTGCCGATGACCACCGTGGACGATTACGCCGACACTTTCGTATCGCAGTATCTGTCCACCGTAAAAGGCGTGGCGCAGGTGCAGATTTACGGCGAGCAGAAATTCGCGGTGCGGGTGCAGGCGAACCCGGACCTGCTGTCGGCAAAAAACGTTTCGATAAGCGAAGTGGCAAACGCGATCGCGCAAAGCAATTCCGACATCCCGACCGGCGTGCTCGACGGCGAGACCAAGGAATACATGATAGACGCCGCCGGCCAGCTCACCAAAGCCGAAGACTACAGCGACGTCATCATCAAGTATCTCGGCGGCCAGCCCGTCCGGGTAAAAGACATCGGCTCGGCCCAGAACGGGCTGCAGGACGACAAAAGTTTCGCCTGGCACGTCAGCAAGGAAGCGGTAAAGCGCGGCATCGTGGTCGCTATCCGGAAACAGCCCGGCACCAACACCGTGGCGGTGGTCAACAACATCAAGCAGATCCTGCCTCACATTCAGGCCCAGCTGCCGCAGGCGATAGAGTTTTACACGATTTTCGACCAGTCGGTATTTATCAGGGAATCCATTCAGGATGTGCAGTTCACGCTGCTGCTGACCATCGCGCTGGTGATACTGGTCATCTTCCTGTTCATCCGCGCGCTGCGTCCTACCATAATACCCACGGTGGCGGTGCCGCTGTCGCTGGTGGCGACGTTCATAGTGATGTACGCGCTCGGATTCAGCCTTAACAACCTGTCTTTAATGGCGCTGACGCTCGCGGTGGGCTTTGTGGTGGACGACGCGATCGTAGTGCTTGAAAACATCATCCGCCATATGGAAATGGGTAAGGATTCCATGACCGCCTCGCTGGACGCGTCCGGCGAGATCGGTTTCACGGTGCTTTCGATGACGCTGTCGCTGGTGGTGGTGTTTATCCCGATCATCTTTCTGGGCGGGATAGTGGGCCGGCTTTTCCGGGAATTCGCGGTCAGCATAGGCGCCGCGATTCTGGTGTCGGGCTTCGTGTCGCTCACACTGACGCCGATGATGGCGGCGCGTGTGCTCAAAGGCTGGAAAGAGCCGAAAAACGAATCCGGCCTTTACGGAAAAATTGAAAATTTGTTCAACGCCATGCAGGCGTTCTACGCGCGCACGCTCGCCGCGGCGCTTGACAAACGGTGGATTTCCGTCGTTCTTACCGGCGTGGTGCTGGTTCTGACGGCCTGGCTGTTCGCGGTTATGCCCAAAGGCTTCATTCCCAACCAGGACATGAATTATTTTATGGTCTATACCCAGACTGCCGACCAGACCTCGTTCGAGGACATGGTGCGCCACCAGTCGGCTGTAGCGGAAGTCGCACGCACGATCCCGGAGGGAAAGGACATGATCTCCGTAGCCGGCATGGACTCCGTCAACGCGGGTTTCATGTTCATCGGGCTGGAGGAGCTGGGCCGCCGCCACCGCAGCGTGGATGAAATCATCAGCGAATACCGCAGGAAACTCAACGCGGTGCCGGGCATACTGTGCTATCCTTATAACCCGCCGCCGATCCAGATCGGCGGCAAACAGACCAACGCGCTGTGGCAGTATGTGCTGCAAAGCCCTTATCTGCAGGACCTGTACACCTATACTCCGGTAATGATGCAGAAACTGGCCGCCATTGACGGTTTGACTGACCTTAACACCGACCTCAACGTCAAGCAGCCGAAGCTGTCGGTTGCCATCAACCGCGACAAGGCGTCTTCCTACGGGCTGACCGTGACCGACATTCTCACGGCGTTTCAGTCGGCCTACGGCACGCGCAAGGTGTCCACCATATACAGCACCACCAACCAGTACTACGTTATAGTGGAACTGCAGAAAGAATACCAGCGCAACCCCGACCAGCTGTCGAAACTCTACGTTAAATCGGCCGACGGGAAACTGGTGCCGGTTACCGCGTTCACCCAGATCACGGAAACCAGCTCGCCGATCAGCGTAAACCATTCTGGCCTGATGCCGGCGGCGACAATCTCGTTCAATCTGAAAAAAGGCATGTCCATCAGCCAGGCGATGCAGAAAATCAAGGCGGCGGAAGGAAACCTCCTGCCGGTTTCGGTCAACACCCGGTTTGAAGGTTCGGCGCAGGCGTTCAAGGATTCGTTCTCCGATATGGGGTTCCTGCTTTTTGTCACCATCCTGATCATTTATGTGGTGCTGGGCATCCTGTACGAGAATTTCATTCACCCGATCACGATCCTCACCGCGCTGCCGCTGGCGGCGTTCGGCGCGCTGATTTCGCTGCTGGCGTTCGGCAAGGAGCTGGATATCTACGCGTTTGTAGGCATTATCATGCTGGTCGGGCTGGTCAAGAAAAATGGGATCATGATGGTGGATTTCGCGGTGGCGGCCGAAAAAACCGGAAAAACCGCGCGGGAAGCCATATACGAAGCCTGCGTGGTGCGGTTCCGCCCGATCATGATGACCACGCTGGCGGCTTTGCTGGGCACCCTGCCGATCGCCATGGGCTTCGGCGCCGGCGGCGACGCGCGCCAGCCGATGGGCATCGCGGTGGTGGGCGGGCTGTTCTTTTCGCAGATGCTCACTCTATATGTGACCCCGGCGTTTTACATTTACTTCGACGGGCTCAACAGGCGGCTCGGCGGACACGCGAAAAAATAAAACCCCTTTGCCGCCGCTGTAAAAAACGGATGCGCCGCATATCGCCTGCGAAAAGCCCCGGCTGATATATCAGCCGGGGCTTTCATTAAGAAACAAACAACCCGCGCGCTAGCCCATATCGCCGGCCAGCTGGCCCAGCGACAGCATCGGCAGAAACATGGCTATAACGATCCCGCCGATCACCACGCCCATGACCACAATAATGATAGGCTCGATCATCGAAGTAAGTCCCTTGACGGCGGTATCCACTTCCTGATCATAGAAATCCGCTATTCTGACAAGCATCGCGTCAAGGCTGCCGGTTTCCTCGCCCACGCCGATCATCTGCACGACCATCGGCGGAAAAATACTGGATTTTTTCAGCGGCTCCACCAGCCTGCCGCCCTCCTTGACCGATTCGCGGCAATCCATCACCGCCCGCTCGATAACCACGTTGCCGGCAGTCGCCGCCACCGTCTCCAGCCCCTGCAGGATCGGCACGCCGGAGCGGATCAGCGTGCCCAGCGTTCTGGTAAACTTCGCGATCGCCACTTTTTTAAGCAGAATGCCGAACACCGGCATCCTCAGTATGTTAAAATCCACAATCGCCCGGCCCTTTTCGGTGGCGTACAGCTTCTTGAACGCGAACCATGCCGCGAACGGAAACAGGATAACCGCCACGATCTGGCTTTTCAGAAAATCCGATATCGCTATTACGACCCGCGTCGGGAACGGCAGAGCCGCGCCAAAACTTCCGAAAATATTTTTGAAAGTCGGAATGACGAACACCATCAGAAACACCGTTACCACGCCGGCAATCAGGCCGACCACCAGCGGATACATCATCGCCGATTTGACCTTGCCCTTGAGGTTTTCCGCCTGTTCCAGATAAGCGGACAGCCGCTCCAGAATCGTGTCCAGGATACCGCCCACCTCGCCGGCCCGGATCATCGAAACATAAAGCGTGCTGAACACCTTGGGATGCTTCTTCATGGCGTCGGCGATGCCAAGCCCCGCTTCGATATCCGTTTTTATGGACTGCAGCACCATGCGGAACACCGCTGTTTCAGCCTGCGCCTCCAGAATGCCCAGGCCCTGCACAATCGGCACGCCCGCGCCGACCAGCGTGGAGAGCTGGCGCGAGAAAATGACCAGTTCCTTGGATTTCACCTTCGGTTTGAAAATGTTTATTCTGTCAATAAACCTGTCAAACTGGGACGGCACTTTTTCATGGATTTCAAACACCGACAGTTTGGCGATATTGCGCAGCCGTTCCATCGCCAGTTTCTGGTCCGGCGCCTCTATGATGCCGCTGACAATAAGCCCCGCGGCGTCTCTCGCCTGATATTCAAACTTCATAATGCCTCACTCGCTAGCCGGCGCTGGACAGCCCGCGTTGCAGATATTTTTTCAGATCTTCCGGATCAGGCGAGCGGGTAACGGCTTCCTGATAGGTTATCTTCTGCCTGAGATACAGCTCCGACAGGGCCTGGTTCATGGTCACCATGCCGTATTTCCCGCCGGTCTGCATCGTGGAAATCATCTGCTCGACTTTCTGCTCCCGCACCAGATTGCGGATGGCGGAAGTCACAATAAGCACTTCGCAGGCCAGTTCGCGGCCTTTGCCGTTTGCGGCGGCAACCAGCTGCTGCGCCAGCACCGCCTGCAGCACGAACGACAGCTGCACCCGGATCTGCTCCTGCTGATGCGGAGGGAACACGTCAATAATACGGTTGACCGTCTGGGCGGCATCGTTGGTATGCAGTGTGGAAAACACCAGATGGCCCGTTTCCGCTATGTTAAGCGCGGCCTGAATGGTTTCAACATCGCGCAGCTCTCCGACCAGTATCACGTCCGGATCCTGCCGCAGGATATGGCGCAAGGCAACGGCGAAATTCTCGGTGTCCGCCCCGACCTCGCGCTGATTGACCATGCTGCGTTTGTGCCCGTGCACGTATTCGATCGGGTCTTCCACCGTGACGATATGGTATTTATACTGCTCATTGAGATAGTCTATCATGCTGGCCAGCGTGGTGGATTTGCCCGAACCGGTGGGCCCGGTGATAAGGATAAGCCCTTTTCTGAGCTTGAGCATATCATACACCACAGGCGGAAGGTTCAGCTCTTCGAAAGTTTTAAACTGCGACGGAATCGCCCGGATCGCGGCGCCCACCAGTCCCCTCTGCCGGTACACGTTCATTCTCAGCCGGCCCATGCCCTTGATGCCAAACGCGAAATCCAGCTCGTTTTTCGCTTCAAAACGCTGCCGCTGCACGTCGGTCATAAGCGAAAAAATAAGGTTCTGGCATAAATCGCCGGTCAACCGCTCGAAAGGTGTCGGCAGAAGATCGCCGTTAATCCTTAATATCGGCGGAGTGCCGGCCGTGATATGCAGGTCGGACGCGTTTTTATCGTGCATCATTATAAACAGATCGCTCATTGTAACCATATAATGGTCTCCCATGGAAACTGCTATTCGTCCCGGCTGGTCTTGCGTTTTTTATATTCGTCGTCCATCAAGCTGTCGTAATGAGAACGTTCATCGGCGGAAATTTCGTCAATGAGGGCGCGCGCCCTGCTTCGTCCGGCGTGAGGATCTTTCGGCAGCGGCAGCTGATCCGGCACGGAAGCCGCTTTTTTCTTTTTCTTTACGGCCGGCCTGGTTTTTACAGCCGGCTTTCCGGACGCCGACCGCGCCGCGTTGGAATAGTCCGGCTCGCTCGCCGAGGGGGACAGCTTATTGGCCTTGCCCGACGGGCTTGAGAACATGCCGTCGTCACCGCCGAGCAGTTCAACGGCTTTGTTGTTGATGCCGCTCTTTATCTTCCGGGCATCCGTATCAACCACAAAACCGTACTGTAGCGGCTCTTTTCGCGGCTGCAGCAGTTTATAGTACACATAGCAGGTGCTGCGGTAGCAGGATTTGCTTTCCCATTTTTCCTCATACGGCTCGCCGCCCAGCCCGGCCACCAGGGTATTGGCAAACCAGTTCTCAATGGTGCCTTTCCCGCCGGGCAGACTATGCTGCTTGACTATTGAAACAGCCAACTCGCTTTTCGCGGCGGCGTCCAGACCCGGCGGTTCGCCGGACGGCTGCGCCGCCGTCGCCGCGGCGGGAACAGCCGAGGTCGAAACCTGCGTGCCGCCTGCGTCAGGCTGCGTCGCCGTCGCCGCCGGATCCTGTTCCGCGGCGGCTTTGCCGCGCCCGCGCAGCAGAAAAACCGCCGCAAGCAAAACAACGGCCGCGAGGCCGCCAGCCAATACGACAACAAGCATTTTCTTCGCGCCGGGAGCGGCTCCGCCGGGCTGGGTAACATTCGGCGCCGTCAGCCTGGCATTTCTCACTTCGGCCGCTACATGCACGGTACGCAGGTCATTCTGCGTACCTATGCCAACGCCGCCGGTAACGCCGGAAAAATGCGTTCTGGTCATGCGGATGGAAGACTGCTCCTGTGCGGGCAGCGCCGCTGATGCGGTCATCTGGCCCGATTGCATGGAAGTTTTCGTAAAGGCTTCGGTAAACAGATTGCCGGGCAAAACATCCGGAATCATCTGGGTTTTATTCTGCCCTGCGGTTTCTTCGGTCATCGCCGGAAAAACCTTCGGTTCGCCCGTGGCATTCAGCCGCTCTGTCCGGCTCAATGCGGCGATACGGGCCTGAATATCGCCCATAAACGGGCCGGACTCCTGCGAATCCCTGTCCGCTTTCGCCGCCGGGCCGGCCGAATCCGCGATAGACGCGGAATCTTCGCTTTGAACGGCCTGCGGAGATTGCGGCGGCACCGTAGGCCGGGGCGGCGGCGCTGTAAACTGGGGCGGCACCGTAGGCCGGGGCGGCGGCGCCGTAAACTGGGGCGGCACCGTAGGCTGTGGCGACGGCGAAAGATTGGGCGAGGTCACCAGATCTTCCCGCATCACTACCGGCGGCATATCGCCCGAAACCGCAGATGAACCGTCTTCCATATCACGGCTTATCGTGTCGCGTGCCAATGCCGACAGATCCATATTCCTGGCCGGCGGCAGATTGTCATCGGAAGAAGCAGACGATGCGGAATCAGACTCCGGCCGGGCGCCCGCCTGACCGGCCCGCTCTTTTTCCGGCTCGTCGGCACGGTATAATTCCGTATCCAGCAGGCTTGGCGAAACCATCTGCTGGGGAAATTCCATGTCGCTTATGGACGTGTCATCATCTTCAGACTCCTGCCGGCTGGAATCCGACGAAACTGCGGGCTGCGCTGCCCGCGTGATATGGCGCCGCGAAAACCCGGATTGCGGCTCCGCTTCATCCTCAAACTCATCATCCGGCCCGGCGGAATACTCCGGCCGCCGGTAAACAGGCCGCCGCGCATGACTCTTTTGCGGCCGTTCCCGCGTTTGGGCGCGCATATAATCGGCCGCCGTTTCTTCCTCCTCGTCCGGTTCAGACGAGTCAAAAGAAAACCGCGTTGAATCCTGCGCCAGTTCCTGTAAAATCTCGTTTTCTTTCAGCGTGGCGACCCAGCCGGGCGCAACTTCGCCAAGCGCTCTGGGGAATTTCTTCTCCGGGCCGGCCAGCCCGCCGTCTGCGCCTGACCGGTCAGCCGGTAAAACGCCGCGCGGCATTTTTTCACGGCATCCCGAATCCTGCCCAGCCGCTTCACGCGCCGTTTTGGCGCCAGAATACTGCTGCCCCGTGCCGTCTTCCGGCTCCAGCACCGCGCCGTCAAATTTTATCAGCTGCCGGGCTTCCTGTTCGGAATAACCGAGCGTCCTGAGCATTTCAATCGTATCCGGGTCAGACGACATGTCCGGGCTCTCGCCTTCCACACCTTCCGCGCGTTCCGCTTCCGCGGTAGCGCCGGGCCCGTCGTCAGTTCCGCCGTCCGCTTCAGGCACGCCGTCCGGTTCGCTTCCGTCCGGCAGGATCTCCCGCGAAGCCTGCCCGTCCGCTTCCGGGTCCGCCGCCGGGGCGACCGCCTCGGCGTAAACCTGTTCCAGCTCGTTTTCAAATCCGCCGCCGGAACCGGATTCTTCCGCGCCGGCTTCCCCGGAAGAACCTGCGGCAGCGGCCTTCATATCACCGCCATCGCCCGAACCGGCTGCAGCCGTGATATCAGCCTCCGCACCGGAAACCACTTCCTGCCCGCCGGGTCCGGCTTGAGAATCAGTATTTAAACCGGTAAATTCACCCGTCGGACCGGCGCCGTCCGCGTTTTCCTGCGTTCCGGGCTCGTCCTGACCCGATAAAGCGGCCTTCAATTCCCCGAACTCCGACGCGCATACCCAGTCCGCCCCGCTCTCGCCCAGCCTGTCTTCGGGGCAAACAAGCGATGTCAGCCGGAAATCATCCCGGCTGACAAGCTCATCTGCGTCAAACGGCCCAGTGATTTCGCCCCGGGCGTACAACCAATAATTCACTCGCGCTCCAGTTCTACTCCGCGCACAGCGGCTTTGCCGACTCAAGTCTGCGCAATACCGTTTCGCGGCCTAGATATTCAAGCATCAAAAACAGGGTCGGCCCCTGAGTGCGCCCGCTTGCGGCCACTCGCAGCGGATGAAAAACCTGCCCGGCTTTCAGTCCGCTGTCGGCTGCGAACCTGCGGGCTGCCGCCTCCAGTTCTTTTTCTTTAAAATCTGCCTGCTGCCCGTAAACAGCCGCAATGCCGCGCAGCACCGCTTTCGCGCCCGGCTTTTTAAGCACTTTTTCCACGGACTCAGGATCAAATTCAACCTGTTCCGTGAAAAAGAAATCCACCAGCGGAGGAATTTCCGTAAGCAGTTTGTATTTTTCCTGCTCAATAGCCACGATCTTCACAAGTTTTTCCCGGTCGCCGGACACATCCACGCCGGCCTTCGTCAAAAACGGCAACGCCCGCCGCGCCAGTTCATCAGCCGGCATTTTGCGGATATATTCGCCGTTCATCCACTTTAGCTTAACGGGATCGAAAACAGCCGGATTCTTCTGGCACCCGGCGATATCGAACTTCGCTTCCAGTTCGCCCGGCCCGAACAGCTGCTGGCTTTCCGTGTTGGACCAGCCGAGCAGAGCAAGATAATTCATCATCGCTTCCGGCAAAAACCCTTCCGCCTCGTATTCGAAGATGCCGGTGTGCCCGTGCCGCTTGGAAAGCTTGGTGCCGTCCGGCCCGTGGATCATTGACAGGTGCATGAATTCCGGCATTTCAAACCCCAGCGCCCTGTAAAGGTTTATCTGATGCGCGGTATTGGAGATGTGGTCGTCGCCGCGCAGGATATGCGTGATTTTCATCAGGTGATCGTCAATAACGCAGGCGAAATTATAGGTAGGGTACCCGGAGTATTTCTGCATGATGAAATCATACAGCAGTTTATTTTCGAATTTCACTTCGCCGCGGATCGGATCGTTGAAAACGGTGGTTCCCTCCGCCGGCATTTTAAAACGTATGACGGGTTTGCGGCCCTGCGCCTCCAGTGCGAGGCGCTGCTCCGCGGTAAGATCCCGGCACCGCCCGTTATAACGTGGCGGGCGTTTTTCAAGAGTCGCACGGCGGCGTTCCTCTTCCAGCTCTTCCGGCGTGCAGTAGCAGTAATAGGCCTTGCCTTCGGCCAGCAGCCTGTCGGCGTAAGCCTTGTAAACGCCCTGTTCGGCGCGTTTGCTCTGGTAATAGGGGCCGTAATCACCTTTTTCGCCGCCTTCGATACAGGGGCCTTCGTCCCAGTCCAGGCCGAGCCATTTCATGCCGCGGAAAATAGACTGTTCAAACTCCGCGTTCGACCGGAGTTCATCCGTATCTTCTATACGGAGAATAAACACGCCTTTATGCCTGCGCGCCAGCAGCCAGTTAAACAATGCCGTACGGGCACCGCCCAGATGCAGGTTGCCCGTGGGCGACGGTGCAAATCTAACTCTGATAGTCATGGCTTAATAATAACATATTATATTTACGCTTGCACAAACACAGCCAGCGCAAGTGAATGCGAATCGGGCAGCTTGCGCAAAAACGCGCTTAAATGGTTTTCAGTATTTCCCAAAATTCCGAAGCGGTTGCAATGCGTTCGTTATAGTCTTCACAGAGCGCCATTTCAAGAAGCTGATCTACCGCTTTGGGCAAAGTTGAATCTATCTGGGTGGGTGCGATTATATATTCGCTGTCCGGGTGAACGCCTTCCAGTTCCCAGGGAATATGTCCGGTAATCGCCTCATAAAAACAGATCCCTAGCGAATAAATGTCCGACTCCGGCCTCACAAGCCCCCGCCGCTGTTCCGGCGCCATATAGGCCGGCGTGCCGGACACGGTGGCCGCCGGTTTGGCGTCCATCTTCCTGGCCACTCCGAAATCCATAACCTTCACAATGCCCGTGGAAGCAAGCATGATGTTCGACAGCTTCAGATCCCGATGAATAATTCCGTTTTTATGAGCGTAAGTCAGGGCTTTGCAAATCGCCTCGAATATCGGTTTGGCTTCGGCAAGCGGCATCTTGCCGTCAGCGTCGAGCTTGTGCTCCAGCGTTTCGCCGTCCACATACTCAAACACCAGATACAGGTCGCCTTTCTCCCGGAAAACCGTGTAAATGTCCACTATATTCGGATGGCGCAGGGAAGCCACCGTGCGCGCTTCGTTAAGCAGCTGCTCGCGGGCGTCGTCGCTCATGCCCAGTTCGGTGTGCAGCTGCTTTATGGCAACCTTGCGGCCCAAAACCTTGTCCTCGGCCAGAAACACCTGCCCCATGCCGCCTTCGCCGAGTTTTCTGATGACCTCGTAATTCTGCATTTCGCTTGGAAGCGCCGCGTCGAACTCTTTGCCGCTGTTGCGGCGGAAAAACTGCACGAGCCAGATTAAAAAACCCACTGTCGTCAGCAGGCCGACTCCGATCGCGTACAGCCGCCACTGCAGCGGCAGACTGACCTCCGCGGCAGGCGCCGGTTTAACGGCGCCAGGCTGCTCGGCCACGGCGGCAAGCGCTATGGAATCAAGCCCCAGTTCCGGAAGCAGTGAATAATCCGCCAGCCGGTCGCGGTATTCCTGATAACCGCGCACAAGCAGTTCTTTATACTTGTCCCGGTCGCGCGGAGTCTTGGCGTGCAAAGCGGCGGTTTGAAGCTCGTCGAGCATCAGCCGGGCCTCGCGCATTTCTCCCGCGGTGTCGCCGCTGCTTTTGTAAAGCAGCCGCCGGATATTGTGCATCTGAAAACGCACTCCGGCCAGATTGGGGTCCGTCCCGGCAAGCGACAGCGCTTTTTCCGTATCCAGCATGATCGCGTCGGCATTTTTGTCGCTGGACGCTTTGTACATATACACCGCGCGCGCCGCATAGCCGGACGGATCGGACGGATTGGCCGCTATCGCCCGTGAAGCCTCCAGCGCCGCGCGGGCGGGATCATAGCTTTCCTTTTCCTTGGCATTGCGCAGATACTGCTCGGCCAGCTGAGCCTGCGGCGTCACGTTAACCGCACCGGCGGCGTTTCGCGCGGAACCGCCGTTTGACCGGGCGGCGGAACCGGAGTCGCTCCCCCTGCCGTTACGCTCGCCGTTTTCAAAGGCCTGCCGGCCCGCGTTCAGCGGCCTGCGCTTGCCTTTCGCATACGCGCCTTCCACCATAATCGGAGAACCGTCGTCGCGCATGCTTTCAAATCCGCCGGCAAGCAGTGTCTGGCCAGCGACGCCGCTGGCCAGTCTGGCCAAGCCGGACTGGCTGTTGACCGGAACAGAACCGGAAGAATTGGCGCCCGGCTGAGAGGAAGATGAAGAAGAGGGAGAAGCGGAAGAATCCGTCCCGGTTGACGTTTCGTCCGAACCGGAATCATCCGTCTGGCCGCCGTGATGGTTGGAACCGGAATTATGCTGTCCGGGCCGCCTCTGGCGAATGCTTGCCATCTCGCGGTTCTCTTCAGCGAGTTTCTGGCTTAGCGCGGGCAGATATTCCCAGCATTTGTCATTGGGGATCTGGGCTTTGCGGCATAATCTGGGCACCGTCAGCGCGATAGTGTTGCCTGATGCGCCGCCGCTCGCGCTGTCGTTTACAATCTGCACAATCGAATTCCAGCCGCGCTGCCAGTTGTCATTCTGCGGGAAAAGCACTTCCGGCGGAAACTCCTGCAAGTTAACCGGTTTGCCCGTTTCTCTGAATTCAATGACGCTGGCCGACATTTCGGCCACTTCTTTAACCAGATTGCGGCCGGTGGCGTCCTGAGCGTATACGGCGCAATTTCTTGGAACCGAGGCGCTGCCGCATTCCACCAGCGTATCATACCAGAACTTGTGCTTGAGTTTCTCCAGTTCGGCCCTGCCGGACGGCTTGAAAACGGCAGGATTCTCCTGCCTGAGCTTTAACAGAAAATTCCGGTACGCAAGCTGGGAATTTTCGCTGTTGGCGCATTTGCCCTCTTCAACCGAAATCTTGAGCATGCATTCCTGTTCGCTGGCACCGGGAAGCCCTTCCGTCTGGGCATGCACGCAAACCGAGGCGCAGGCACACAAAGCCGCCGCGAGAATCAAGCGATGCATTAACAAGTCAAATTTCAACTCAAGCATAAAAATCCCGGTTTCCGATGCGGCTGTTACGGCAGAAATATCGCACGCTGTCGCATCTGCCTCGCGGCGCACAGCCTGTCTATTCATTTATGATAGGCATTATGTCCCAGCCCGTCAACCGCCAAAAGACCATGCCGCATATAGGCCTTTTGACCCATGCGGATTCCGGCGGTTCAGTTAAATACCCAGCATATTTTCACGGCAGGCACAAAAGAGCCGGCGGAAGAACCGGCAAACACTCCGTCTTTCTGCCGTATATTCAAATAGCGCAGTTCGGCGGCCAGCACCGCCTCTCCCACCTTCGCCTTTACGCCGGCTCCGCCTGAAAACATAAGTCCTTCCGACCCGGCCTTATGGCCCTCGCCCAGCACCGAATCGTTTGACACGTTGTAGCTTATATCGGTAAACGCCGCTCCGATTCCGGCCCGCGCATAGGGCCGGAACCGGCCTGCCGGATTGAATTCGTAGCCGCCAGTTACCTCAACAACGGTGATCCCGCCCGATGTCTTGATAGCGGAAGCCGGGAAAGCATGGGTTTTTGTGCCAAGCGACAGGAGTTCGGCATGCAAGCCCAGACACAACCCGGACCTGAACCTGAACAGGTATTCCGCGCCCAGCGCAAACCCGGTTTTGCCGGGCGACACGACGCTTCCGCCATACGGGCCGAGATCAAGGCTGATATCGTTGAGCCACGGCCCTAAAGACAATTCAAGCACGCCCGATATCCCGCGCCCGAAAAACCCCCGCTTGACACGCCCGTCGGCGGTTATTTCCGCGTAAGGCGGCGGCTGCGGCAAAGGCTCGGCCTGTCCGGCCTGTTGCACGGCCGGCCCGGTCACAGGCGCCGAAGACGGCTGTGCGGCTGCCGCCGGCGGCTCAAACGCCGCGGCTGCATAAGTTGACACCGCGGCCAGCTCCGCCGGCACGCCCGGCACGGCGGTAACAGGCTCCGCTTTCGCAATGTCCTGCCGCGCGATCACCATGCGCCTTCCGCCGGTTGTTGCAAGCACCATCGAATCCGCGCTGAGATCCTCGATAGCGCCCTCATAAACCGTCCCGTCATTCATGGTGACCCTGAAAACGTCTTTCTCGATACGGTCAATGCCGGACCGGGGAATGACAAACGTGCCCGACGCCGTGACCAGTTCCACGCTCCCGTCCGAACCGCCTGCGATCGAACCGGACACCGCCGCGCCCGATTTAAGATACACCGTTTCGGCCCCGCATGTCCCCTGTATGAAAAACACTGCCAGCGCGGCTGCCGCAATTAGACAATAACGCATACCTGCTCCACCGATCCGTCTCCCGCGTTTCAACCCGTCCGCCGTCCTGCGCCGGACGATGCAAAACAGCCCTGCGCTTTCCGTCGCGGTGTTTTAACACCGCGGCGGAAAACACAACCGTTGCGAACGACTCTATTTACAGCATTTTTCGTTTACCGAATCGCGTATGTCGCGCACATTCTGCGCGGCTTCGACAGTAATTTTGATGCATTCGCTCATGGCATAGAAAATCATCGCGATAATGGCGCACGCGATGAAATTCACCAGCGACGACAACGCGACAATTTTCCAGAACTGGCCCATGTATTCGGCCGGCACCTGTGAATAATCCTTCACGCGCAGAAAAACTGAAACCAGGAAATAAACCACCGGCAACGCGCTCGCGAATTTAAACCCGATCGCTATGTTTCTGAGCGGAATATGCTCCAGCTCCCGTTCCGACCCGATCCGGCCCTTCCCGCAGCAGCAGACTGACTCGCGGCAGGAATCTTCCTTTCTGTCCGCTCCGTTCTCCTCGACGGCAGCGGTTTCCTCTTTTGCCGTTTCCTCCGGCTTTATTTCCGTTTCTTCGGCTTTGACTTCATCATTTTGCGGCATGTCGTTCTCCTTGTACGGTTATGCTAAAAGCCGCCGGGTACGGCGGCGTAAAATTTATATTACGCTGTTTTTCAACAGTTCGCGCGCGAGGCGGAGCGCCGCATCACCGGCGTCCCTGGAACCGAGCATACGCGCTATTTCGCGCACCCGCGCGTCGCCGTCAAGCCGTTTGACCGAAGCGTTCGTGACGCCCGCGGCGGATTTCTTCTCCACATTGTAATGGCCCGCCGCGCAGGCGGCCACAGTCGCCAGATGCGTAACGCACAGCACCTGATGAACCCGGCCTATGCGGGCGAGCTTCTCGCCGACCAGCGCGCCGGTCTCGCCGCCGATCCCGGCGTCAATCTCGTCAAACACCAGCACCGGCACCCGGTCCGCTCCGGCCAGCACAGTTTTAAGCCCCAGCATCACGCGCGACAGCTCTCCGCCCGACGCGATGTTCTTAAGCGGCATGAGCGGACTGCCGGGATTGGCCGAAAACAGAAATTCCACCCGGTCCGCTCCGCTTTCGCGGATATCGCTCCCGTCCATCTCCACCGACACCGCAAAATCCACGTCCGCAAACCCCAGCGGCCTGATCTGCGCGATAATCCTGCCGCTCAGTTTCCCGGCCGCGCTCATGCGGGCCGCGTGCAGCTTCTCGCATAACGGCAGCAGTTTCGCGTTGATGGCTTCCAGCTCGGCCCGGACTTCCGTTTCTTTCAACTCCGAAAAATCCAGCTCCTCTGTTTTACGCCTGAGCCCGGCGGCAAACTCCAGCACGTCATCCAGCCCCGGCCCGTACTTGGCTTTAAGCCGTTTGAGCCGCTCGTCACGCGCCAGCAGACGGTCGAGTTCCGCCGGATCCGCGTTCACGCGCGCACCGTAATCCTTGATGCCGGCGGCGGCATCCTCCAGCGCGGCAAGCGCTCCGGCAAGCGTTTCCCCAAGAGCGGCAAGTTCCGGATCCAGCGCGGCGAGTTCCGCGATCAGCTTGACCGCCTCGCCGGTTTTTTCCACGGCGGAACCTTCCGCGTCGTACAGAATCTCGCGGGCGAGCGCGCATTGCGCCGCCAGTTTATCGGCGTTTTTCGCGCGCGGCAGAGCCGTTTCCAGTTCCAGGTCCTCCCCGTCAGTAACGCCGGCGGACTCGATTTCGTCCAGCTGGAACCGGTACAGATCAAGAAGCCGTTCCTTCTCGCCGCGGCTCATCGTAAGCGCTTTCAGCCCGTTCTCCAGTTCCCGCATCCGCCGCACAAGCGCGGCGATTTCACCGGTTTTCCCGTCCAGTCCGGCGAACCGGTCGAGCAGTTCAAGGTGAAGCGCGGGCCGAAGCAGCGTCTGATGATCATGCTGGCCGTGAAAATCCACCAGTTCCGCGCCTATATCGGCAAGCGCCGACACCGTAACCGGGACGGACCCGATAAACGCCCGCCCTCGCCCTTTCGCGTCCAGCTCGCGCCGCAGCAGCAGACGCCCGCCGCCGATTCCGTATCTGGAGCAGACGGCTGAGTCCAGCCGGCAGTTTTCAAAAACCGCCGTCACTTCCAGCTTCGCCGCGCCGGGCCGTATCGCCGAAACGCCTGCACGCACGCCCAGCACAAACCCCAGCGCGCCCACCAGCACCGACTTGCCGGCCCCCGTTTCGCCGGAAAATACGTTCAAGCCCGGGCCGAATTTTATATCCAGCGAATCAATCACGGCGTAGTTTTTAACGCTTAGCTGGCTGAGCATATCCGCCTATTCGCCCCATTTCAGCTTGTCGCTGAGCACGTCAAAATAATTATATTCTGGCGGCATGAGCATTTTTACCGTCCGGTCGGATATGCGGATTACCGCCTCATCCCCGTCGTTCATCGTATAGTTCACCTGTCCGTCAACGGAAAAAACCGGATGCCGGCGCTCGAAACCGCCGGAAAAATCCGGCCGGACGCGCAGCGTCATGCAGGAAGGCAGCACCAGCGGCCGCTGGGTAAGCGTGTGCGGACAAATCGGAAGCAGCAGCAGCGCCGCCAGCGCCGGATGCACAACAGGGCCGGACGCCGCCAGCGCGTAAGCCGTGGAGCCGGACGGCGTGGCCACGATAAGGCCGTCGCAGAAATAGGTTTTGGCGAACACTCCGTCAATATTCGCCGCCAGTCTTATGGCGCGCGACGACATTGATTTGATGACACAGTCATTAAGCGCCACCGATTCCGGCTGCACCGTTTTTCCGCCGTTTTCGACCCGTCCGGACAAAAGACTGCGCCTCATTTCACCGAACCCGCCTGAAAAAATCTGGTCAAACCGGCTCTCAAACTCCTGCGCGTGCAGCACGCTTAAAAACCCCAGCGTGCCCGCGTTAAGCGCAAGCAGCGGTATGTCAAGCCCGCCGAGATCGCGCGCGGCGTGCAGAACGGTGCCGTCGCCGCCTATGGAAATGACAAGATCAGCCTCCTCTTTCCATTCCGCGTGCTCATAGCAGGCTATGCACGAATGCTCCACTCCGCGGCTGCGCAGCACATTCGACACGCGGTCGCTCCACAGAAGCGAGGTTTCCTTGCGTTCATTGAAAAATACGGCTATTTTGTTATACCTGTATGGCATCGTCGCTCCGGTCACGCGGTCCGGCGGATACACCGCTACCCGGAATTATATCAAATATCATTGCGCGCGCGTATTCTGTATTATCAGCCCGGCGGACCGGTTTTTAGCGCCCACAACCAGTTCGGCGCCGCCTGCGGCGACGCGGTAGGAAAGCGCGTCGCTTGCGGCGTTTCCGCTATAAAACGGCAGGGAATAGTATTCGCCGGTCCCGGCCGCGCGCGCGCGCCCTTTTTGCGCGGTAACGCGCACGGCGCCCGCAGAAGTTTGAAACACGGCGGTCTCGCCCGGCCACAGCCGCCGCACGCTCACGCCGCGCGCCTTGAGCCCGCTTACGACGCGTTCAAGCGCCGCGTCAAGCGGCCCGTATGGAAGAATCACGTTTTCAACCGGGGTGACGCGGTCAAGCTCCGCCAGTCCGCCGCAATAGCCCGGCGCGAGTGACACGGCCAGAAACACATTCACCCGCTTGCGTCCGGCGGCGAGCACCGCCCTGGCCGCGTCCGTGCCGTCGCAGCCGGAACCGGAAAGTGCGGTCGCGCCGGCCGCGGCCCTGAAAACCACAATTCCCCCGCCCCGCGCCGAGGAAATATAATAGCTGTCCCGCGCCGGCCACGCCAGCCAGAGAAGAAACGCCGCCATGCCTGACCCCGCAATCCTTTTCCACGGGAACACGCCCGCTTTAACCAGCCGGAAATTAAGCAGCGTAAAAACCACGCAGTAATATAACGCGGTAACGCCCCAGCCCGGAGAACGGACCCACAGGCAGGAAACCGGCAGGCCAGCGAAAAAATCCGCCAGTTCAAGAAAGATATCCGCGGCGAGCGCGGTAACAGCCGCGCTCGCGAAAAACGGAAATTTGAACGGCAGCAAAGCCAGCCCCGCCGCAAGAAATCCGCAAAACATCAATACGCCCGCCAGCGGCACCAGCAGCAGGTTCGACACCGCCGCCGCCAGCGAGATCCGCTGGAAATACAGGGCCAGCACCGGCAGCAGAAGAAGCTGCGCGAAACAGCTCATGAAAAACACGGTCGTGAAATACCGCGCGAGCGGCCGGCGTTTCGGGTCAGGCGGAAACGCCGCCAGGCCCATGATGATGCCCGCGCTGGCCAGCATTGACATGATGAAATCGGCCCTGAGTAGCGCACGCGGATCAACCGCCAGTATCCCCAGCGCGGCAATCAGCAACCCGTTGAGTATGCCGCTCTCGCGCCCCAGCAGATACCCAGCCGAGCCGGCGCAGGCCATGATCAGCGCGCGCAGAAGCGGCGCGTCGGCTCCGGCGCATACGGTATAAAAACCCGCGCATAGAACCGCAGGAACGACGGCGTACTGCCGCCGCACCATAAACAGCCCGCACAGAAAATAAACCCCTAACGTTACAAATCCCACATTCGAGCCGGACGCCACCAGCAGATGCATCGCCCCGCTGTCGCGGAAAACCCCGGCCAGCCGCCCGGTCAGGCCCGTGCGGTCGCCCAGCGTTATTCCGCCCAGAACCGCGCTCTGGGCAGGCGTGAACACGGCATTGAAAACCCCCAGCACATGCCCGCGCACGGCATTGACCGCGCGGTAAAACAAGCTCGGCTCCGCTGTCACCGCCGCCTCCGCAGCGGCAAGCGTCAGGCCGATCCCCTTTGCCGCCAGATACCGTTTCCGGCTGAACCCGCCGGCCGACGCGTCGCCCCGCGGCTCATCCAGCTCGCCAAGCACTCGCACCCGGCTTTTAAACGCCGGCGCGCCTTTAAGCGAATCCGCGCCGGAGCGGACGGGCCCGGCGCACCCCGCAAAAACCGCACAGCCTTCCTCCGCGCCGCCGGACTGCGGCACGACCGTGACGCTGATCAGGCCGGAAAAAGGTTTGCCGTCAAGCCGGTCCGCCGCAAGCGCGAACGTGTATCCCGCGCCGTACGGGCGCGGAAAGTCCATGACCAAGCCTTCAATTTCCGCGGGGCCGGCTTCAATGCCGCTCTGGCTGGAAAACGGCGGAAAAACCGCAAAAAAAACCGCCAGTCCGAGCGCGTAAAAGACCAGCGCGAGGAAAAGCGGCCTGCGATAAAATGACTGATGCATCGGTTTACAGATCGGTTCTGCCCTTGAGTGCGTAGCCCAGAGTCAGCTCGTCGGTATAATCGAGATCTCCGCCCAGCGGCACGCCGTAGGCGATGCGCGTTATCCGCGGCACCAGCCCGCGCAGGAGGTCGGCGATATAAAGCGCTGTGGCCTCGCCTTCCGTATCGGGATCGGTTGCGATGATCACTTCCCCGAGGCCGGGTTCCGCTTTTACCCGGCTGACCAGCTCTTTAAGCCGCACGGAATCCACGCCCAGTCCGTCAATCGGCGAAACCGGGCCGCCCAGCACATGATAATAACCCCTGAACGCGCCGGTTTTCTCCACGGCTTCCACGTCCTGCGGATCCTCGACCACGCAAAGCAGCTCCTGATTGCGGCGCGGATCGGAGCAGATTTCGCACAGCTCGTTTTCCGCGTATGAAAAACAGCGGCGGCAGACCCGCACCGACGCCTTCAGCTCCCGCAGCGCGGCTATGAAATCCTCCGCGACCGGACCGGGCGCCTTGAGAAAATAAGCCGTATACCGCTCCGCCTGCCGCGGCCCCACTCCGGGCAGGCGGCGCAGCGCTTTGATCATGCGGTCAAAACTTTTCATTATCGCCGCCGGATTCCGGCCGGACCACCTTGCCGGGAATGATTTTAAGCAGCCGCGCCAGCGCCGGTTCTGTCGCGGCGGCGGATCCGCCGGCGAGATCTTCCCAGTGGTACTGCCCTTCAACAAACGGCGCCTCTTCGGTAAGCTGCGTGCCGCAATCGGACACCGGTTCCGAAACGATTTCCTCCACATGCGGTTTCTGAACCGCCTCGCCAAACGAAAATTTCAGCCGCAGCGCGCGCCCGGCCGCTTCGGCCGCCAGCGCGTTCAGCCGTTCGGCATTGCGTTCCGCGGCATCAAGCTGAAACCGCGTGGAAAAAACCATATTCCACTCATTCGGCCCTAACGCCACCCGGCACTTCGACATTATTTCGTAAAGCAGCGGATAGCCCTCGGCAAGCGTGTCCAGCAGTTTCTTCCAGGCGGTTCCGTCGGCCAGCCCGCGGTCGGTTTCCGCCTCTTCCGCCGGGCCGGGCCGGAAAACAGGTTCGGATCCGGCGGCTGAAGCCGGAGCCGCGGAACCCGACGGCGGTTCCGCAGCCTGTTTTGAAACGGCAGCTTCGCCTTCCGCGCGGCCGCATGACGACGCGGCGGCCGTTTCCGGCGCGGAAGCGTGTTTAAAATTTCCGGAAGCGAGCCGGCTTTCCAGCGTTTCAAGCCGGCGCACCATGCCCTCGAAATCCGGCACGGCCTGCATCACGGTAAACAGACCGGTCTCAGCCTGCACCAGCGGCATGTCGGAAAACCGCACCTCGTCCGAAATCTTGCCGACCCGCCTGACAAAACCCGCCAAAAACGCGGGCGGCGCGGCTTTAACCAGTTCGGCGGCGCCGTCAAACGGCGGCTTGCCGTACCCCAGCCTGAAATAAAACAGTTCCGCCAGCCCGGCTTTCAGATCCCGCAGAAACGCGGCCGGGTCGTACCCTTCGCGGCGCACCGTTTCAAAAGCGTCGTGCAGTTTTCCGCCGTCGCCGGCGAGCAGCGCGGCGCACGCCATTTCAACCAGTTCCGCCGGCATGTACCCGAGCATTTCGCCGACCAGCTGCGCGCTCACATGGCCCGGCGCGTAGGAAACCGCGCGGTCGAGCAGGGTCTGCGCGTCGCGCAGCGCGCCGTTGGCGGCTTTGGCAATAAGCGCCAGCGCGGCGTCTTCAATATCGAATTTTTCCTTGCCGCTGATAAACTTCAGCCGCCCGAAAATATCTTCCGCGCCGATTGTCTTGAACCGGAACCCCTGGCACCGCGAAGTGATCGTCACCGGCACCTTGTGATGCTCCGTGGTGGCAAGAATGAACACTACATGCGGGGGCGGCTCCTCGATGGTTTTCAAAAGCGCGTTGAACGATGCGTCCGACAGCATATGCACTTCGTCCAGAATGAACACCTTGTAACGGTCGCGCCCGGCTGAAAGCGACACGGTGTCTATAATCACCTCGCGCACTTTTTCCACCTGGGTGTTGCTGGCGGCGTCTATTTCCAGCACGTCCATATCGCTGCCGGCGGCGATTTCCAGGCATTGCGGACACTTGCCGCACGGACTGACCACCGGTTTCTCCGCTCCGCCGCCCGTGCAGTTGAGCGCCTTGGCCAGAATGCGCGCGCTGGTCGTTTTGCCGCACCCGCGCGGCCCGTGGAACAGGTACGCGTGCGCAATCCGGCCGAGCCTGAGCGAATTTTCCAGAGTTTTGGAAATCGCGCCCTGCCCGACAACGTCTTCAAAAGTCATAGGCCTGTACTTGCGGGCCAGATTGATGTGCTGCGTTTCAGCCATAACAGACTCCCGTGAAACTGCCGAAAAAAACTTTCCGCCGCCCCGGTCAGCGCCGCAAATGCCGCCTCCGCGAAGCGCGCAGCCGGCCGGCCTCGCCGTACAGCTTGTCAAGGCAGAACTCCCCGCCGCCCGCCACGATGTATGGCACCATCCCGCCCGCCACGGCAAGCGCCGCCGCAAAAACCAGCATGTTGGCATGTCCAAACAGCAGAAAAGGCAGCGCGCATAAAGAAACCAGCAGTAAAACCGCCGCTCCTATCCGGGCATAGAACCCGAGCAGCAGCGACACCGCGCCCGAAAAAACAAGCAGAATGCCCGACACGCAGAAAACCCCGCCCGACGGCAGCCCTATGGCCGCGCAGGCCGAGGAAAAATCCCCGTAATGCCTGATCTCGCCCAGCGCCAGCGACATAAAGGCCAGCCCCGTCATCATCCGCCCGGCCAGCAGCGCCACCGCCAGCACCCGGGCCTGAAGAAACCAGAGCTCCGTGAATTTCGTTTTTTTCGTGATCTCAACGCCCATGCACCCATCCGATAAAACCAGAATATCCGTTCCGTCCGGCGCGCGCCGCAAAAACCTGTTCAAAACGGAACGCCGGGAATCACGACCCGGCGGCGCGACGGGCCCGGTATCCTAAGCGGGATTGTGGTGCGCGTCGCCGGAATCACCGGACGCGTCCGCGGCATGAAATACAAGCGTCCAGACGGGCGGAGCGTCCGTCCCTCTCTTGTCATCATAGACGATCCGCAGACCAACGAATCTGCCGGAAGTTTGGAACAGACGCGCAAACGAGTTCGGGTTTTGGCCGGCGATATTTTGGGGTTGGCCGGGCCGGGCGAAAAGATTTCCGGCATTATGCCTTGCACAATTATCCGTCCCGGCGACATGGCCGACACGATTCTTAATAAACAGACGCATCCCGACTGGAACGGCG
>JAQVSV010000006.1 GCA_028700325.1 Elusimicrobiaceae bacterium
CACCGCGTTGGAAAATTTCGCCGCCAGCGCGGAAGCGACCTTATGCGCCAGATGCGGATACTGCATCAGCAGCGCGGTCTGCACATAACTCTGGCTGTGAAACCCGCTCGGCAGCTGGAAATGCCCGTTAAGTATAGCGTCATGCTCCTGCAAAAGCCCCACGACGTCCAGATTATTTAGTTCCGACATTTTTCCTCCCTGACGCCGCAGCGGCCTCGCGCTTCGGCTTTTCCATATTAAGATATTGCTGTATTTCCTTGAATTCAGCGCTGATCCCGGCGGCTGCCGCCGCGCTTATTTTCCTGCCCACATCGTCCGGCGAACGCATCGTCACTTTCGGAGCGAGCATCGAATTTTTTATGTTGAACGACAGCGCCGGATTGCCGCTGGAGTCGGTAAGATTCTCCGACAGCCCGCCCATGCCGCGCCGGGCGGTGAACCGGGTATACACATTCAAATCCAGCTTTTCACCGGGCCAGTCCACCATGCCGTCCATATAAGCGGACATGACACCGCCGTCCAGATAAAAAGAGTTGATCCACATCCCGCCGTATCTCCAGTTCGTGGAAGCTGCCATCGAATTGAACCCCACGTCGCGCAGCACCGACCCGATCTGGAACGCGCCCGAAGTTTCCATCCGGTGCATCGCCAGAAACGGCCTGAACGCCACGTTCAGCGCCGGGCTCTGCTCGGCCATCCGCTCCAGCTGGTACACCACGCCCTCGTCCAGCTTCGCGTAGACCTTGCCGTGAAGCCCCCGCATGCCCCTGCCGATCCCCCTGAGATTGAACTCGATTTTAAGATTGCGCCCGGAAATAACCGGCGTCACCAGTTTTTCGGCGTAAATAGAGCCGTGGAACCGCGGCATGAAGTCCGGCATGCGCCGGCGGAAGTTTCTAAGCCATGCCAGCTTTCCTTCAAAAGGCTTGGGCGCCGGCCTGGAACTGACCCCGTGCGCGATACTGCGGATCGTGCCGATCGTTTCACCCACATCTATATGATTCATCCTGACTACGGAATGGATATCGCGCTTTTTAACGTCTTTGAGATTGGCGATTTCGGTCTTGAGGCGGAATCTGCTGTCATTATACCTGCCGGAAAGATCGCCGACGGTAAGGGTTGAACCGTCATAGGTCGCGCTCCCTTTCAGGCTTGAAAACACCGTGTCGCCGACTTTGACCGTGGCGTTATTGATTTTGAGCGCTGAATTCGCGCCGTCCATTACGGCGGAAAAATCGGCTTTCGAAACCATGAACCCGAGAAATATGCCTTTGGCGTTTTTGGAATAAAGCCGCAGCGCCTCGACAGCCGGCTGCCCGGCCCGCTCCGACACGGTCAGCGTCATGGAAACCTTGCCGCCCAGCAGATACTCTTTCGCTCCGCCCCAATATTTCGACAGACTGCCCAGATCTATGCTGTTGGACCGGAATTCCACATTATAAGCGGGCATCGCGGTGGAAAAAGCCACGCTCCCGCGCGCACGCAATGCCATGCCGCCCAGCGAGATATTCAGATCCGACAGATCCAGCCTGCCGCCCGCATACCGGGCCGTGCCCGTCACCTTCGACTTCGGCAAATTAAGACCGAACGGTTTGCCCGTGAACGGATACAGATCCTTGTCGCTCAAAGCGGGCAGCGCGGCGGACAGCGTAACCACGGGCTCCAGAAAATTTTCCGCGTCCAGTTTTAAATATGCCGGACCGCGAAACGCGTTCACCCGCACATCCGTGTCCGACAAAGTCGCTGACGACAGATTCAGCCCCGCAAGATTGAAAAAACCTTCCGCGTAAACTCCGGCGTGCACCGGCCGCGGGCCGGACCCGCCGTCATATTCAAACGCGAGCCGGAACGGCGTGTTTTTATCAACGCTGAAATCCCACAAATGCAGTTCCGGCAGCGAATAAACGCGCTTTTCGCCGCCCGCCGGATCGCGCACCGCAAGCACGGCGTTGCGCACGCTCACGTTGGCGGAACTGATCATCCTCAGAAGAGTCGCGGCGGAATTCCGGCCGCTTCTGTTACCGGAACCGTAATCGCCATGCGGCAAATCGCCCAGCCGCCAGGCGCCGCTGCTGTCAACCACGGCATTAACACGGATATCCTCGATAACGGCGTCATCCACCTCAAGCTGGCGTCTAAGCAGCGGCATCCAGCGATACGAAATTTCCAGCGGCCCGGTTGAAACAAGATCTTCCCGCTTGCCCAGCACCCTGATGCTGCCGACTTTAAGGCCCTTGAAAACCAGAAGCCGCGCGTTTTCCACCACTACCGGCCGGTGCAGCGCTTCCTGGAGTTTATAGCTGATGAGCATGGTGATATGCTGCGGAGTGAACATGGTCTGCACGATGTACGCGCCTACGGCAACGGCAAGCGACACCAGAAGCGCCAGCAATACCGCGCCCCTTAAAATCCATCTGGTGGAAAGCATGACGCGCCCGTGCCGTTTCAGCGGTTTCAAGGGCCTGATCTGCTTTACCGACTTCAATTCCGAAGAAACACTATTCATCTTCCGCCTGCACCCGCATATATCCTGCCTAAAAACTCCGCCGCGGCATTGAGCGCCCGGCTCCAAAACTCCACAGTGCCCTGCGCGACATGCTGCGCGCCCGCCCGCACCGCCACGGTTTCCGGAAACAGAAACTTAAACGCCGCCAGCAGCACAACGCAGTTCGACAACACTATAACCGCCGTGGAAAACACCGTTCCGCCCGCCGCATCGAGATCGCTCTGCCCCGCGGCGCACAGCACTTCCACGGTATTGACAAGATGAAACGCCAGCAAAAACCCCAGTCCCGGCATAAAATAAACCGTCCACGGCGTCAGATCGTAAAACAGGCCCGCTACCGCATAGCAGATGGCGAACATCGCCGCAAACAGCGGCAGACAATACGGCGCAAGCGCGACAAACGCGTTGGATCCGTCCAGCACCACAGACCCGCTGTCCTTCCCGATCCTCATGCGCCGGACGTTAAAACCGCTGCTCCACGCCGCCGCCGCGTGTGTCAGCTCATGCGTAAGCACATACAGCTTCTGCGGCCGGTAAACCAGATAATGAAGCACGGTGTAAGCCGCCATGCCGCCAAGAAACGGAAACCCCTGCCGGAACACCGAAAAAATTCTCACAAACGCCGCGCCCGTTTCATAAAGCACCAGCGCAACAGCCGGCAGCGCGGCCACGCCCGCCAGAAACTTGATCATGCCGCCGGGCGGCCGTTAAAAACGCGCACCGCTATTGCGCCGGAACATGCGAACCGGAAAAAACCGATGCCGTTCACCTTGCCGCCCATCCGTTCAGAAATTGGTGGTGACCAGAGTTTCAGTGCTCTGCACGCCGTGCGTGCTGCGGATCTCGCGCACGACCATGGAACTGAGCTTGTCCATGGTGGGCGCCTCGGCTATCACCACGGCGTCCCACGCGCCGAACGTAAGATACACGTCTTTCACCGCCGGAATGCCGCGGATGTGCGCCACCGCCTTGTTTTCCAGCCCGACAGTAAGTTTGCAGACAACGAATGCTATCATCTCGATTCTCCGTAACCGGCTAGAGTTTCCTTATCCACTGGGACGAAATGTACTTTTCCCGCAAAGCGCCCGCCGCGGCAAGCATCGCTTCATCCGCGCGGCGGCTTGCCCACTTCAGCTCCCATTGCGCCGCCAGGCAGCGCAGTATCACCAGCTCAAGCTCTTTGGCGCGGGCCCGCGCGCCAGGCAGCTGCAGCGAACCCTGATACAGCACTGTATTGCCGAACCGGCGGATCGCACCGCCCAGAATCTTGCTTCCGCCCGACATGAGATCCTGCGCCACCGGTTTCTCGAAACACCGGCTCGCGCCCTGCGGACCGGACGGCGCATAGTCCGCCGCGCCGCTATACAGCTCCGCCCCTATCCCGCGCAGGCACAGGCCCGCGCTGATGGCGGAATGCAACCGCGCATACAGTTGCGCCGGGCTCAAAACCCCGCCGTCGGGAAACACGCACGAGAAAGTCAGATCCGAAAAATGCGGCACAATTCCGCCGCCGGTCGGCCTGCGCGTGTAATTTGTGCCCGTGCCGGGCGGCAGCGCGCGCTCGACTTCGCTCACCGTCTGGGCGTAACCGAACGTCGCGCCGGCACCGGACCAGTCAAAAAACCGCACCGCGAACTCCTCAGGCCGGGACACCGCGACAGCTTCATCCGCCGCCATCTGCCCGAACACGTCCAGCGCGGGCCACTCCAGTATGATACCGCGCATGACGGGCAAACCACTACCGCCAGCGCACGTCGGGATTGCGGGCCGCGCCCACTTCGTCCAGCCGGTTGACCGGCAAACCCTCCGGCGCGTTTTTAACAAGCGCCGGATCCGCCAGCGCTTCCGCGGCGATCGCGCGCATCGCGCCGATAAAAGCGTCGAGCGTTTCCCGGGTTTCCGTTTCAGTCGGCTCGATCATAAGCGCTTCATGCACTATCAGCGGAAAATATATCGTCGGCGCGTAGAACCCGTAGTCGAGCAGCCGCTTGGCCACGTCGAGAGTTTTAATGCCGTTAAGCCGCTCCGGCACCGTGGTCAGCACGCATTCGTGCATGCAGTGCTCGTCGTAAGCGCAGGGAAACAGGTCTTTGAGCTTCACCCGCACATAGTTGGCGTTGATTATAGAGTTCTCGGCTATCGAGCGCAGCGTGCCGCCGTCATGCATCCGCAGGTAGCAGTAGCCTTTGAGCACCACGCCCGTGTTGCCCAGGAAACTGCGCACCCGGCCGATGCTGCCCGGCCGGCCGGTTTTTATTTTATAGGCCCCGTTTTCGCAAACAACACGCGGAACCGGCAGAAACTTCTCCAGTTCCCTGACCACGCCCACCGGGCCCGAACCGGGCCCGCCGCCGCCGTGCGGCGTGGAAAACGATTTATGCAGGTTCAGATGCATGATATCCACGCCGAACTGCGCGGGTTTGGCGATGCCCATTACGGCGTTAAAGTTCGCGCCGTCCATGTAAAACAGCGCGCCCGCGTCGTGCGCCGACCTCGATATTTCAAGAATTTCGCTTTCAAACAGGCCCACCGTGTTCGGCACAGTCAGCATTACCATCGCGGTCTTCGGGCCAAGCGCGGCTTTCAGCGCGCCCAGATCAACCCGCCCGTTCGGTTTGGATTTCACCGTCACCACCGAAAATCCGCCCATCGCCGCCGAAGCCGGATTGGTGCCGTGCGAGGAATCGGCCACTACGATCTCGGTGCGCGCGCGATCTTTGCGGGAACGGTGATAGGCAGCAGCAACAAGTATCCCGGTGAACTCGCCGTGCGCGCCGGCCGCCGGCGCGAGAGTGAACGCGCCCAGCCCGGTAATTTCGCACAGCAGCTGTTCCATGCCGTAATAAAACCCGAGCGTGCCCTGCATCGCCGCTTCCGGCGCGTATGGATGGACGTTGGCAAAACCCGGCAGCGCGGCCATATCCTCGTTGACGCGCGGATTGTATTTCATGGTGCAGGAACCCAGCGGATAAAAATGCGTGTCGAGGCAGTAATTCCTGCGCGACAGGCCGGTGTAATGCCGCACCGTCTCAAACTCGCTGAGCTCGGGCAGCCTGGGCGGGGTTTTTCTCAAAAACCGCTCCGGCAGATAGGCGCCGGCGTGCTTCTCCGGCCTGGGAAACCGGATGCCGCGCCGGCCGGCTGCGCTTCGTTCGATCGAAAGAATCATCGGTTCGGTTTTCAGTTCGGCGGGTTTGCAGTTCATTGCGGTCGTCATTTGGAAAACCTCCCCAGTTCGGCGGCGAACTGCCTCATTTCCTCGTCGGTGCGCTTTTCGGTGGCGCAGACGAGCAGGCAGTTTTTCATTGACTTGTCAAAATTGCCGAGCGGCACGCCCGCCAGAATGCCTTTTTTAAGCAGCCGGCTGCGCACCTTTTCGGCGGGCACGGGACACTCGAGCACGAACTCGTTGAAATACGGCCCGGAATATTTGACGCTGAAGCCCGGCGCGGCGGACAGCAGCGCCGCCAGCCTGTGCGCTTTTTCAACGCACAGTTCAGCCGCTTCCTTAAGCCCGGCAGGCCCGAGCAGCGCCAGATGGATTGTAGCCGACAGCGCGCACAACGCCTCGTTCGAGCAGATGTTGGAGGCCGCGCGTTCGCGCCGGATATGCTGTTCCCGGGCCTGCAGGGTAAGCACGAACCCGCGCCGGCCGTTGTGATCCTTTGTCAGGCCGCAGATGCGGCCCGGCATATGGCGCATATGCTCTTTTTTGCACGCGAAAATGCCGAGGTAAGGACCGCCGGCCGACATGGGATTGCCCAGGCCCTGCCCTTCCGCGACGGCGATATCCGCCCCGTAACTGCCGGGCGCGGCCAGCACGCCAAGGCTTACCGGATTGACGGTCGCCACAAGCAGTGCGCCGCAGGAGTGCGCTTTGTCGCTCACGGCCTGCGCGTCTTCGATAACGCCATAGAAATTGGGCGTGGCAAGCACAACGGCCGCCGTATCGCCGCCCAGCATGGAGTCCAGCGCGGCCATGTCCATCTGCCCGCCGGCGCAGGGAATATCGGCAAACACCGCCGCGCCTGTCACGCCGAAATAGGTTTTGAGCGTGGCTTTGTACTCCGGATGCAGCGCGCCCGTCAGCAGGATTTTCTTCCTGCCGGTTATGCGGACGGCGGCGTTAACCGCTTCCGCCAGCGCGGTCGCGCCCTCATACATGGAAGCGTTCGCCGCGTCCATCTCAAACAGCGCGCAAATCGAACTCTGAAACTCGTAAATCGCCTGCAGCATGCCCTGGCTGGCTTCGGCCTGATAGGGCGTGTAGGCGGTGAGAAACTCGCCGCGCTGGACAATATGGCGGATGGCCGACGGAATGTAATGGTCATACGCGCCCGCGCCGGCGAAACACGCCAGCGGCGTGTTTTTCGCGGAGAGCCGGGTCACATGCTCCACCAGTTCCTGTTCCGTCAGCGCCGGCGGCAGATTGTAAGCGGGATTGAGCAGCTCCGCCGGCACCTGCGCCGTCAGTTCCTCTACAGAGGAAACGCCGATGGCCTTGAGCATCTCCTCCCGTTGCTTTGTGGTGTGTGGACTGAACATTTTGCGCCCCTTACTTGCCGGCCGATTGCTGGTAAGCCGCAAAATCCATCAGCCCGGCCAGTTCCGCCGGCTTGGAAAGTTTCAGCTTGAAGAACCAGCCTTCGCCATGCGGCGCCTTATTAGCAAGCGACGGCTCGTCCACCAGCGCTTTGTTCACCTCGGTCACGGTGCCGGAAACCGGCGCGTAGAAATCAGACGCCGCTTTGACCGACTCGATTACCGCGCACGCCTTGCCCTGCTCCACCGCCGCCCCTGCTTTAGGAAGCTCCACAAACACGATGTCGCTTATCTCATGCTGCGCGAAATCGCTGATGCCTACTGTTGCCGTATCGCCTTCAACATGCGCCCATTCATGGCTTTTTGCGAATTTGCAATTTTCTGCGTTGAACATATACCGCTCCTTGTAATTAATTGATTTTTTCAGGCCGGCCAAATCCGGCGGATTCAAACCTTGTTGTCGTAAAACGGCGTTTTGGCGACTTCCGCCGCCACCCGCGCTCCGTGGATTTCTATTTCCACCTTGTCGCCCGGCTCGAGATTGACCGGAGTCACATAGCCGACTCCGATCCCGGCGTTGAGGCTGGGCGAGAAAGTCGCGCTGTTAAGCGCCCCGATCCTGACACCGTCTTTATAAACCGCGCAGCCGTGCCGGGGCACCCCGCGGCCGGTCAGTCTGAAACCGGTGAGCTTTTCGCGCAGGCCGGCATCTTTGCGGCGGAGAACGGCGTCCCTGCCTATAAACTCGCCTTTCTTGGGTTTGACCACCCAGCCGCAGCCGGCTTCGTAGGAAGTGTGGTCTTCGTCCGCGTCGGAGCCGTAAAGCAGATAGCCGGCCTCCAGCCGCAGCGTGTCGCGGCTGCCCAGCCCGCACGGAAGCAGGCCGTAAGCGCCGCCGCGCCTGAGCAGTTCGTCAAAGAACGCGTTGATCCCTTTAGGGGAAGCTGCGACCTCAAAGCCGTCCTCGCCGGTATAACCGGTACGGGTGACGACCGTGTATTCGCCCCCGAATTCGGTTTCCAGTATGCCGAACCGGGGCAGCCTGAGCGCGGCGGGGAATATTTCGCCGGCCAGCGCGGGCGCTTTCGGACCCTGCACCGCGACCATGCCGAACCGGTCGCTCGCGTTTTCCAGTTTCACATTGAAACCGGCGGACTGTTTTTCAAACCACGCGAAATCCTTGGCAAGCGTCGCGGCGTTGACCACGATCAGAAACCGCTCCGGCTCGATACAGAATGAGATGGCATCGTCTATAATGCCGCCGTTGTCGGCCAGAATATGGGAATAAACGCCTTTGCCCGGCTCGCATTTGATGTTATTGCTGTTAACGTACTGCACAAACCTGTGCGCGTCCGGCCCGGTTACGAAAACCTGGCCCATATGGGAAACGTCAAACACGCCGCAGGCGTTTCTGACGGCTTTATGTTCGGCTACGATCCCGGAAAACTGCACCGGCATTTCCCAGCCGTGAAAATCAACCATGCGTCCGCCGACTTTGACCAAAGCGTCGAAAAGCGGAGTCCTCCTTAATGTTATGCTTGTCACAAAACCTCCTGGTTTTACTGGCAACTGTCCCGACTATATACATATTATATGTTTGAAGCGACATTTTCCAGCGCAAAAAGCAACGCTGTCACGCCGCGCCGGAGTCTAGCCGGACATGAATCTCCCCCGCCTGTGCCATTGGCCTGCCGGTTGTTATTACGCTTTACCGGCAAGCCGGGGATTTCTTTTGGTCCAGACTTCGTTTGCCCTGCTTGCGCAGGGTTACGCACTCCATCCCCCCTGCCTGAGCCATGCCGGCAATCATTATGCCGTGCCTGCCAGCGCCGGGTTTTCGTGAGCGGAATTTATAAAAAACCGCGGCCCGTAAAACGGGCCGCGGCGCAAAACGTCAAGCCGGCTATCAGCGGCTGAGCGCTTCTTTGATCGTTTCGGACATAGTAGGATGGGCAAACATGACCTTTTTCAGCTCGGGCACAGTCAGCCCGGCCCGGATTGCCACGGAAAAAATGTGGATCAGCTCGGTGGCGGTATGGCCGACGATCTGTCCGCCGAGTATTTTGCCGGTTTTCTCGTCCGAAACAACCTGCACAAACCCGTCCGGCTCATCCTGGCTCAGAGCGCGCCCGGAGCTCAGGAAAAACGCCCGGCCAACCTTGACTGTATGGCCCTTCTTTTCCGCCCGTTCCCTGTCCAGCCCCACGCAGGCGGCTTCCGGACGCGTATAAATGCAGCCCGGCACCAGTTCGTTGTCATATTCCTCGCTGTGGCCCAGCGCGTTGCAGGCGGCGATATCGCCCTGATGTTCCGCCGCATGGGCAAGCAGCGCCAGCCCGTTCACATCGCCGACGGCGTAAATGTGCGGTTTCACGGTGCGAAGCCGGCTGTCCACCTTAATGCCGCGCCTGTCCCACTCAAGCCCGGCCTTCTCGAGCGCGAGTTCACCCAGTTCCGCCACCCGTCCGACCGCGACAAGCACCTCATCCGCATGCAACTGCGTGCCGTCCGAAAGGTGCAGGAGTTTCTTCCCGTTTTCCAGGGCAACGGAGTCGGCGCTCACACCCAGATGCAGATTAATGCCTTTCTTTTTGAATGCCGCCGCCACGGCGCGGCCCACGCCCGGATCCATGCCGGGCAGCACGCCGGGCTGAAGCTCTACCAGATGAGTCTGCACGCCAAACGAGTGGAACACGCACGAAAATTCCGCTCCGATCGCGCCAGCGCCGATAATCGCAACCGACCCCGGCAGCTTCTCCAGCCCGAACACGCTGGTGTTATCAAGCAGTTCCGCGCGCAGCGCGTCAAAGGGTTTCGGGAAAAACGGCCGGGTGCCCGCTGCGATGATGGCCGCGTCGAACGCAACGGTCCGCCGGCCGCCGCCGGTCTCAATTTCGGCTTCCCGGTCCGACAAAAACCGCGCCGTACCCTGCACATAATCAATCCCGAGCGACTTGAACAGCCTCATCAGGTTGCCGCGCAGTTTTTCTATAAGAGCCTGCCTGCGCGCCGAAATTTTCGCCCAGCTGAGATGCGCGGCCACATCGGACAGCGCGGCTTCCGCGCCCGGCTCAAGCAGCGCCGGCAAATCATGCAGCACTTCAAACCGGTGCGCCGCGTCAAGCAGCGATTTCGACGGAATGCAGCCCCAGTTCAGACAAACCCCGCCGGGATGCGCCTTTTCAACAAGCGTCACCTCCGCGCCAAGCGCCGCCGCCTTTGCCGCCGCGGGGTACCCGCCCGGACCCGCTCCTATCACAAGAATTTTTTTTGTCATAACAAGCTCCCGTTCAAATTATTCCCGCCATATTCCGCGCCGCACGGTCAGTCCGCCGTGCTTACAGGGTAGCGCGTGTCCAGAAACATGCGCAGGCTGCGCAGCGAATCCCGCAGAACGCTTCCGACTGTCGAAGAAACTTCCGGCTTGAATTCCGGGTTATCAAGCGGACCCCATACCGCCAGCTCCAGCCCGGCGCTGCCGGCTTTCATATCCAGTTTGAAATCGCCTTCCTTTCTGCCCGGATCAACACAGCCCTCGAAGTCCAGCTTCAGATCCGGGCCGGCGGCGGCGAATTCCATCGTTTCCCATTGCCGGGCGCGCTGGCGGAACCTGGTTTTAAGGCTGTCCACTTTAAACGCGTTCAGATCCGGAACGCTCGCGCCCTGCAGACTGGAAAGCGTTTTAAACGGCATGGCAAGCCAGTACGTCCATTCTCCGTAACCGGCGCGGCCCAGCCCCTTGAGCGTAACGCCTCCGGCGTAAAACGCGGCGTCAATGCCGCGTTTGTAAAGCGGACCCTCGAAATCCCTTAATTTCCAGTCTAAATCCAGCTGGCTGGCCTCCATGGCGCCGGACACAAGGCCGGAAACTTTCACCGCGCCGTCAGAACCGGAGAATCTGCCGCCTTTAAAATTCACCGTGCAGATGACGCTTACCCCGCCGCTTATCTGCGCGCCGCGAAACAGCCCGTCCGCACGGGCTTCCAGCCGCATGTAATCGGATCCGCCGTATCTGTAAATTCCGTTAACGTTTGTAAAGATCAGCCTGGTGCCGTCCAGTCCGTCCTCATACTGAAGCAGACCGTTTGCGATCACCATTTCCGTCACCGGCCGGCCGGTTTTATCCGGATCGCGCAACGCAAGAATATCGTCGAAATTCCACACGCCACGGTCCGTGCGCTTTATCAGAAGCGAGCCGTCGGTCACCGTCAGTCTGTCAAACTCGGCCCGGCCCGCCAGAAGCGCGCGTAAATTCGTGTCAATCATCACGCTGCCGGCGCGCAGGAAATCTCCGCCGGAACGCCTGCTGTTTTCGTTCAGCGCAACACCTTCAAATTCCAGCCCGTGCGCGCGGGTAAGCCGGACGGCACGGAACGAAAAATCACGCGCCAGATGTTTCTTTATCCGCGCCGTGATTATGGCCGACATCCGTTCCGGAGTAAAATACCGCACGCGGGCATAATACAGCCCGCCCACGGCTCCCGCCGCCAGAACCAGCGCTGCGCCCGCCGTCACGGAAAGTTTTTTATGTTCGCGAACAAACCGCATGAAGCTGGTCATATCAGCAATTCTATCTTATTCGGCAATTCCTTAAAATATCCTGCCGGCGCACAGGCCGGCGCACAGGCGGCGAATACGTTGCGGCGGGCGCATAACACCAGTCCCAGCGCGCCCGGCTAATGGAATCACGGCTTGCCGGATTTTACCGCGGCGGGACTTTTTATACCGCCCGACCTTTCAGGCGGGCCGGAAACACCTGCCCCGCCAAACCAAAAACGGGAAAGCCCCGGAAAATTCCGGGGCTTTCCCGTGCTGCATAAACAAATGCGGTTTAACGTCTTTTTCGCATGGCCTCGTCAAACCCGCTGCCGTCGCGGGACAGATTTACCCAGCGGAGGAAACCGCCCCACTTGGATGCGCCGAACGGATTGCTGGAATAAGAGTCCATAATCCTGTGGTTTTTGCTCGGCATATAAACCGACACACCGCTGGTCAGCCGGGAGCGGGCACTGTCTTCCTGAGCCGCAGTTACGACATAGTCTTTATAAATGACGGTCAGAAGGGCTTTCGCCGCACTTCTCACCTTTTCCGATCCGCTCGCACTCGCCTGCAATTGGATAAAATGGCCGAGATCGCAGTAATCGTTATACATGCTCGACGTGTCGCTGTCCATCCGCAATACTTTGTCGCGGGCAAAAAGCGACGACTGCAGATCGTGTTCGGAAATTATCGCGCTGACATATTCGTTCAGCGCCGCGATCACGTTCTTCAACCCGCTCGGTCTTACCACCGACAGCGTGAACACGGGATCAGCCCTGCCGAGCCGGGTGTCGTTTTGAGCCACGGCTTTGAAAATCCCGGCGGCCATGCCTTCCGCGCCCTGATAAGCGTTTTGCTGGACCGCCTCAAACATATCGGTGAAAGGCACGTTGGTAAGCATGGAAGTTTCCGAACCGATTATCAGCTTCGCGCCGTCAAGCCGCGCCGAAACCTCAGCCATCTGCATCAGGCAGGAGTAAAAGAAAAGCACATCCACGCCTTTCGCGGCCCTGAGCACAAACCCAAGATCGGGTATGGACATGCGTGAATGTCCTCCGTTCTGGTCGCCGGCCGAAGTGCCCAGCATCCCCGCGCCGTGACCGTACATCATAAGCAGATAATGGTCTGCCGGATAAGCGCTTTTGCCCCACCGCATGAAATCGAGCAGGGTGGCGGGCGAAGCGGGGTCGGCATCAGTAACCATGGCGAAAGAGATAACCGCCGAATTGCTGTCTTTGGTCACATGATAACGCGCGGAACCGCCCACCACGTCATCCATGGTCACTATTTTGTTGGTGGGCACGATAAGCCCGGACTTGAGCTGCTTGTACTGGGCCGGCGGAGTAAGATCCTTGGTGCTTCTGGCCATATGCACAACCATCTGCACATCGGAGTTCGAACCGGTCTGTTCCATTTCGTTGACAACACGCAGTATATCGGGCGCAAGGTTGTTGTTGCCGTTGAGGTAGACCATCACGGTCCACCTGGCGTGCTTTCTGACGCCCGCGTCCTGCCCGGCGGCATATGCGCTGAAAGACACCAGCCCGGCCAGACAAAGCGCCGCGACCGCCGCGATCAAAAACCTTTTCATCATCGTTTTCATATTTTCCACCGTTCAGTCCAGCGAGTTTCAATTATGGTATATTCTATACAACGGCATCCGCCTTACGCAAGGACCGAAAAGCACCGCCTGACCCGGTCCATAAGACCTAATATTATCCCGGCCGCCAGACTGCGGTTTGGCGCAGAATGCTATAATATTTTAATATATTCGTTCACTGGGATAGCCATGAAAAAACATTTTTTAACCGCTTTGCTGTTCACCCTGTCCGCGCCCTGCGCCAGCGCGCAGAAAATAGACATCGTGTATCCTGTAGAAGGACACATAATGTCAGGCGGCTCTGCCGCATACCTGTTCGGCAACATCAAACCGCCGAAAGGCAAATTGAAAATCAATGAAGTATCCGTAAAAGTGCATTCGAACGGCGCGTTTATCACATATCTGCCGGTCAAGCCGGGCCCGTTCGCTTTCAACTGCGAGCTTACGGCGGGCACGCAAACGGTGAAAGCCGTGCGCAATATCGTGGTGGGATCATCATTTAAAAAACCCGATAACGCCGCCGTGTATATTGACACTTCCTCCCTGTCGCCGTGGGCCGACATCATAGCGCGCCCCGGCGACTGGATATACGCCTCGTTCAGCGGCACGATCGGGCAGAAAGCGTTTTTCAGGATACGCGGACTGTCCGGCGAGCTCCCGATGCCGGAAACCGCGCCGGGCAGTTACGCTGGCGCCTATCTGGCGCAGAGCGCCGATAAAGCGGAAAAAGCCGAAATCCAGTTCCGGCTGACCGGCGCGCTTGGCGAGGCGACGGCGCTGGCTGGCGGGAAAGTGTCCGTCAGGCCGGATTTCAGCCCGGTCGTGGAAATCACCACCGATTCGGTAGGCACGCGCACCGCCAGCGGAGCCGGCTACATGCTTTTTCTTTCCGCCGGACAGCGACTGATGGCAACAGCGAAAACAGGCCGCACGCTCAAACTGAAACTTTCGGAAACGCTTGACGGCTGGGTGGACGAAAGCTATGTGCGGTACCTGCCGGACGGCACTCCGCCGCCGTCCAGCGAGATGACTACGATAAACACGGTCTGCAGCGCAACCGGCACCGCGGTCGTCATCGCGGGAGTAGGCTCCGCGCCGTGGCGGGCGGTGGAAACGGAAAACGGGCTGGAAGTCACGTTCTTTTACACGAAAAACCATACCAACTGGATCGTGTATGACTCGTCCGACACCATGATACGCGACATCCGCTGGCGGCAGGACGACAATAACACCTGCACCGTATCAGTCAATCTGCAGCCGGGGCTGACTCTGTGGGGTTATGACGTGACCGGCTCGCAGGACAGCGCGATCATTTCCCTCAGCCGCAAACCGCTTTTGAAAAGCAGGCCCGGCCGCAAACTCGCGGGCCTTAAGGTTATCATTGATCCCGGTCATTCGCCCACCTCCGCTCCGCCGTACGACGGCGCGATCGGGCCCATGCGGACGATGGAATACCAGCACACGCTGGAAATCGCGCAGATGCTCAAAACCGAGCTTGAAAAACACGGCGCGGTCGCGCTGACCACCCGCAAAAGCTCCGAAACCGTGCCCCTGCGCGAACGGCCCCGCATGGCCGCGCGCGAAAACGGCAACCTGTACATAAGCATTCACGCCAACGCGCTGGTGGACACCGCCGATCCCTACGCCACTCCGCGCGGATACTCGCTTTACTACTATTTCCCGCACAGCCGCAGCTTCGCCTCGAACATGCACAGGGGCATGCAGAAATTCATTCCCCTGCCGGACGAAGGGCTCCGTTACGGCGATTATCATGTGATCCGCCTGACCGCCATGCCGGCCGTGCTTATCGAAACCTCGTATCTGATCCTGCCGGAGCAGGAAATGCTCTTGAATGACGAAGCGTTCCGCATGAAAGTGGTGAACGCCTGCATGTACAGCATTTTCAGCACTTTCGGCCAGCGTTACACCGCGCCGCCTTTTGTCAGAACAAAACCGAAACCCGGCCAGGAAACCGGCAAACCCGGCCGCAAACCCGGGGAAACAGCCATAAAAAAACCGGGCGGAACAACCGCGCCCGGAAAAACCGGTTCCGCTAAAAAAGAACCGGTTCCCTCGGCCAAAACCGCCGCAACACCAGCCGCGCAAGCCGGTTCCGCGGCTAAAAAACCGGGCAAAACCTCCTCTGACAAACAGACAAAAGCATCAAGAGAGAAGCCCGCCGCAATGGAAAAACCAGCCGGAAAAACCTCCGCAAAAAACAAACCTGCGGCAAAAACGCCGGCTTCCGGCAAAAAACAAGCAAAATAAAAACCGGCCGGGAAAACCATAAAAAGAAACCGGCCGCAAACCCGGCAAATAAATAACCGCCCCGCCGCGTATTGCGGCGGGGCGGTTCGCGTGCCAATCAGCTATTTATTCACATCACGGCGCAGGCAAAAATCAATTACCGGGCACTGCGCGCAGCGCGGCGCGCGCGCCTGGCAAACCCGGCGCCCGTGCAGAACCAGCGCCATGGAAAACCAGCGCCAGTCGGCCCGGTCAAGCTGCCGCATGAAATCGCGCTCGATTTTAACCGGATCCGCACTGCCGGTAAACCCCATGCGCCACGCCAGCCTTTTAACATGCGTGTCAACCACAAACCCCTCGGTCTTTCCGAACGCCTCGCCAAGCACGACATTGGCGGTCTTGCGGGCGACTCCGCGCAGGCTTAAAAGCCCGTCCATGGTATCCGGCACGCGCCCGCCGAATTTTTCCATGATTGCCGCGGCGGACTGTTTCAGCGACAGCGCCTTGCTGTGATAAAACCCCGCCGAATGAACAAGCCGCTCGATCTCGCCGAGCGGAGCCGCCGCCAGTTCGCGCGGACCGGGGTATCGCCCGAAAAGCTCCGGCGTCACCGCGTTAACCCGCGAGTCCGTGCACTGGGCCGATAAAATGACCGCGCCCAGCAGCTGAAAAGGCGTTTTGTAAACCAGCTCGGTGCGCGCGCCGAAATACAGCGGCCGCAGTATTTCCGTTATTTCAGCCAGCCTCTCTTTTTTATTCACGGTTTATCCGCCGTTATTTCCACGCGGTTGCCGTCCGGGTCAAGAACACAGCACTCGTAATACCCGTCGCCCGTGCGGCGCGGCCCGTCACAAATCACATACCCGTCGGACTTAAGCCGCGCGGACAGCAAATCAACCGCCCGCTCGTCGCCTGCGGCAATCGCCACATGCGCGTAACCCGCAAAGCGCTCCGCCTTGCCGCTTTGCCGGGGCGCAAGCGTGGAAATATTCATCAGTTCAAGCCTGGAACCGGACTCAAATTCCAGGAACCGCGATGAAAAACCCGTCGCCCCGTTGCGGTATGCCCGCCCCGCCGCCGCGCCGAACTACCTCTCGTAAAACCCGGCCAGTCTTTCGATATCGCCGGTCCAGATCCCGACATGTTCTATTTTCATGCTCCGTCATCCCGTCCCGCCTGCCAATCCCGATATATGATAATATTTTGCGGGGGTAGCGCGTCCGCATCCTGGCGAACACAAAACGATTGACCGCACCGACCTATTATATATAATGTAAAGCGGCGCGCCATTAAAATCCGGGCGGGCCGCACAGCAAGGGGGATATAATGTTCTGTTATCAATGTCAGGAAACATCCAAAAACACGGGCTGCACAATCGCCGGAGCATGCGGAAAGAAAAACGGCACTTCCGACATTCAGGATCTGCTGATCTACACGCTGATGGGCATGGCGCGTTACGCCTATGAACTGCCCGCGCCGCGCGACCGGAAATACGGGGATTTCATAACGGCGGCGCTGTTTTCCACCATAACCAACGCCAATTTCGACGATACCGCGCTTCTGCGTCTCGTGCGCCAGGCCCTGGCATTGCGAGCGGAACTGGCCCGCGGTCTGGACGGCAAACTGGCCGGGCCAGCGCATGACTCAATGATCTGGTCGGCGGCCGGTGACGCGGAAATGCTCGCCAAAGCCGGCACCTGCGGCATCATGGCTCTGAGCGAAAACCCCGATCTGCGCTCGCTTAAATCGCTGGTGCTGTACGGGCTCAAGGGCATATCGGCCTACGCGCATCACGCCGCCGTGTTGGGCTGCGTAAGCGATGAAATTTATGATTCCGTGATCAAGGGCCTGGCCGACTGCACCCGCGAGCTGCCCGCCGATACACTGACCGCGCTTGTTCTGGAAACGGGAAAAACCGCGGTATCGGCAATGGCGCTGCTCGACAAAGCCAACACCGTCACCTACGGCCACCCGGAAATAACCAGGGTGGAGCTGAGCGTCCGCAAAAACCCCGGAATCCTTATTTCCGGGCATGACCTGAAAGATCTGCACGAACTGCTCATCCAAACCAGGGGAACCGGCGTGGACGTGTACACCCACAGCGAGATGCTGCCGGCGCACTATTATCCGGCGTTCAGGAAATTCGCGCATTTCGCCGGCAATTACGGCGGCTCATGGTGGCACCAGAACAAGGATTTCGAAACATTCAACGGCCCTGTCCTGATGACCACCAACTGCATCATCCCGGTCAAGGATTCCTACGGGAACAGGATTTTCACCACCGGCATGACGGGTTATCCCGGCGTAAAACATATCGAAGACCGCCAGCCCGGAAAAACCAAGGATTTTTCGGAGCTGATCGCGCTGGCAAAGACCTGCGCTCCGCCTCTGGAACTGGAAACCGGCGAGCTGGTGGGCGGTTTCGCCCATAATCAGGTTGCCGCCTTGGCGGACAAAATAGTCGCGGCGGTGAAATCAGGCGCGATCAGACGGTTCGTGGTCATGGCCGGCTGCGACGGCCGCCAGCCCGCGCGCGGTTATTTCACGGAAGTGGCCCGGCAGCTGCCGCCGGACACAGTCATACTCACAGCCGGCTGCGCCAAATACCGCTACAACAAACTGAAGCTGGGCGATATCGGCGGCATTCCGCGTGTGCTGGACGCGGGCCAGTGCAACGACTCCTATTCGCTGGCGGTAACCGCACTCGCGCTGAAAGACATGTTCGGGCTGAAAGACGTCAACGAACTGCCGCTTTCATTCGATATCGCTTGGTATGAACAGAAGGCGGTTGCGGTTCTGCTGGCGTTGCTGGCGCTCGGGTTTAAGGGAATCAGGATGGGTCCGACACTGCCGGCTTTCCTGTCGCCGCAGGTCGCCGCGACTCTGGTTGAAAAATTCGGCATAAAACTTGCCGGGCAGGCCGCCGAGGACGTGGAAAAAATGATGACGGGCAATTAGTCGCTCGCGGCCGGGCAGGCTTGAGCCTGCCCGGCCGCACCGCGCATTGCGCCGTGCGGCGGGAAACGCTACAATAATCCTGCCACCGTATGACCAATACCAGGAAACTGGCTGTTATCGTGTTCGGCGGCCTGATTGCCGCCTGCCTCTATCACTGCGCGCTGATGGGGGCTTTGCTGCATCGCGACTACCCCCAAAACACTTTTCTGTTCAACAACGACTGGCTTTTTTCCGATTTCTACGAAACCGTCAAACTGGCCTCCACCGGCAATCCCTATTCCGGCGCGGCGGTGCTCAACAGCGTATATCCGCCGGCGCTTAACCTGGCGGCGCTGCTGCTTGCCAGACAGCCGTTCCTGCGCCCGAGCGACTTATACCTGCTGCTGGCCGCGCTGGTTATCGGCGCGGCCGGCTGGCTGGTTTTCAGGGAAAAGGATCCCGCGAAAACCGCGCTTAATGTGCTGGGCGGCGCGTTCGCGTCGTACCCGGTTATTTACTTGCTGCACCGCGGCAATCTGGAGCTGATTGCGTTTCCGTGCCTGTTCGCCGGCATATATTTTTACGACAAAAAGAAATACGCCGCCGCCGCGCTGGGCATAGGGCTGGCGGCGGCCTGCAAGGTTTATCCGGCGATATTTTTCTTTTTATTCGTGACGGACAGAAAAATGCGCTGGGCAGCGCTGTCCGCCGCGATCTGCGCGGCGGTCACGGTCGCGGGCTTCATGTATTTCCATAACGGGCTCGCGCAAAACATCTCCGCCATGCTCGCCACGATGCGCGCGTATAACGCGGAATATGTAGGCAAGGGGTACGGACTGGTGTTCGGGCACAGCCTCTACGGCGCGCTTCAGGCGGTGCGGTGCTGGATTCTGGGCATAGAACCTGTTTACTCAAGCCCGCGGCTGATCAAATTCTATCCGTATATCGCGGCGGCGCTGGGGCTTTTCACGCTGCGGCGGGTGTGGCTGGAAAAAGAACTGTGGAAAAAAGTCGCGCTGCTTACGGCGGCAATGCTGGCGCTGCCGTATGTGTCGGCGGATTACCGGCTGATCAGCCTGTTCGCGCCATTGTACCTGTATTTCAAAGCGGGCTATAACGGCAGGTACGCTTGCGCATATCTGTGGATTTTCGGGCTGCTGCTTGTTCCGAAAAACTTTTTATATTTCTGCGAACCGGAAGTGTCTTTGTCCGCCGCGCTTAATCCGCTGCTGCTGGGCGCGCTGGCCGCGCTTATCGTGCGAGAACAGATTGCCGGGCGGAAAGCAACCGTCCCGGACGGCGCGCCGCCGTCGTGAAATTTGATTTGGCGGAGATTTGTACTATAATATCATCAGACGCCGGAAATCATGGCGCGCAGCAAATTTCTTTCTCATAAGGAAGAAACACAAAGACTATGGTTCTCGAACCTAAGGCTGAGCCGGACGGAAGTGGCAGTAAAAATCAAGCAGCACCGGAGCGGACGCAACAGACTCTCCAAAACAGCAGTGCCGCAGCAAACCTTCACATCGGGATGAACGACTGCGCTGAAAACGCCGGCCGTATATATCCCTTCTTTAAGCGGTGCGTTCGCGCCGCGCGAAAACCTGCCGTAATAAAAGGGAAAGTTTCGGGCCCGCAATTTTTAATCCGCGGCGCTTCGCCCATGCCCGCATGGCTTGAGCGGTAACCGATACCAATACCGAACGGACAATAAAAAACATCAATGACCGAAAAACAGCTGTGCCTTGAAGAAGCACCCGGTAAAGACTCCGCCGAACCTCCATCCTCCGGCGGGCAGAAAACACTTAACACCATAGGGCTGGCCTTCAACCTGCGCAAGGAAGGCTGCGTGAACGAAGCGTACGAGGAATACGACGATATTCACACGATAGAAAGCCTCAGGCGCGAAATAGAGAAATACGGCTACGAGGTCCTCCTGTACGAACAGGATGATGATTTTCAGGCGCGGCTTCGCGAGCGGCGGCCTGATCTGATGATTAACATAGCCGAAGGGATCGGCACCGGCCGAAGCCGCGAGTCGCAGGTGCCCTGCCTGCTGGAAAGCATGGGGATTGCGTACAGCGGATCCGACCCGGTGGCGCTGGGCATAACGCTGGACAAGTATGTCACGTCCGCGCTGCTCGATCACGCGAAAATCCCGGTTCCGGCGATGCATCTGGTCAGCGCCGCCGAAGATCTCGCCGGCTTGCCGCGGATTTTCCGCGACGGGCGGCGTTACATTGTAAAGCCGCGCTGGGAAGGCTCCTCGAAAGGCGTGCACGACAATTCCGTGGTGGATAATTTCGCGGATCTCAAGGCGCGCGCCAAAGACGTATTGAAAAAACACAGCCAGCCGGCGGTTATCGAAGAATTCATGCCGGGCGACGAAATCACCGCCGGGATCTGCGGCAATAACCGGCCGGAACTGCTCGGCATGATGAAAATCGAACCCACAGTCAGGGAAAAGGATTATTTCCTCTATTCAATCGAGTACAAACGAGAATGGGAAACTAAAATCGTCTACCGGCGGCAGGACACGCTCGGCCGGAAAGTGCGCCAGGCCGTTGAGAAATACGCGCTCGCGGCGTTCCGCTGCCTGGAACTGCGGGACATGGCGCGGATTGATTTCCGGCTCGACAGCAAAGGCGTTCCTCATATAATAGACGTCAATCCGCTGCCCGGCATGTCGCCCGAGTACAGCGATCTGCCCATCCTGGTGCGCCTTAACGGCGGCACCTATACCCAGCTGTTCGAGCGGTTTCTCAGAACCGCAATCACCCGGCACGGCTTCGCCGTGAAATTCTAAAATGCAGACAACAACCCCCACCGGCGTTTCACCCGCCGGCAGAAACATCGTCATCGCCTACGCTTACGAAAAGACCCAGCGGGAGGACGTGAAAGCCTGCGCGACCTGCTGCAGGCTGCTTTACAAGGAACTGGCCTCGATGGGCTTTAAAACGCGCCGGATGAAAGTGTCCGACAGGAATCTGACCCGGCCGCACGAACTGCGCAAACGCCTCAGCCGGGACAACCCGCTGTGCATTTTCAACCTGTTCGAGGGATTCTCCTACAACACCAAAACGGAATCCGTTTTTTCCAGAATTCTGGAAAGCGCTAAAATTCCGTTCACCGGCAACAGCACCAGCGCGCTGGAACTGTGCCTGGACAAACAGGCGGTCAAGGAACGGCTCGCCCTGCACGGCGTAAAGGTGCCGGCGGGCGTGCTGGCGAAATCGCCGGAGGACGTGGAAAACGCGGGCCTGCGGCTGCCTGCGTTCATCAAACCCTGCTACGAAGACGCGAGCGTGGGAATCGGCAAAGACTCGCTGGTCAGCACGAGGGAGGAACTGCTTGCCACCGTGCGGAACCGGCTGGCGGCCTTTCCGTCCGGCGTGATAGCGGAGGAGTTCATACCCGGCGTGGAATACACCGTCGGGCTGATCGGCACGCCGCCGTACGAGGTGATAGGGATATCATCGCTCCAGTACAATCCCGCCGCCGGGAACGAACTGCGGTTCCTGCATTACGAATCGAAGTGGGACACGGAATCGGAATCCTTCCGCATGCTCATGCCGCAGGTGCGGCCGCTGCCGCCCGAAATCAAGGCGGAGCTTGAAGATATCGCCATCCGTGCGGGCAAAGCGGTCGGGTGCAATGGGTATTTCCGCGTTGACGTGCGCGAACGCAACGGGGAGTACTATGTGCTTGACATCAATCCGAACCCCGATATAAATTCCGACAGCGGCTTCATAAAACAGGCCCGCAAAAGCGGCTACACTTACGGGCAGGTGCTGACCAAGATCATAGCGGCGGCCACATGCTGAAACAGACGGTCAATGCGGCGGAGTTCGCGGCAACCGCGGAAGGGACCGGCGTTTTCGCGCGCCATGAAATTGATGTTCTGAAAGAAATCCTGCGCGACTGCGAACACGATCCCGCCAATACTTACGTTATTGACGCGGAGCGCGACGGCTCCGCGCTGCGCGGATTCTCTATTTACGGCAGAACCCCCATGACCGATTTCGGCTGGGATGTCTACTGGATAGTCGTGGCGAAAAACCAGCAGGGCCGAGGTTTGGGAAAACAGCTGCTGGACCGCGCCGAACAGGCCATTATGGCGCATGACAAACGCGCGGTGTTGAGAATTGAAACCTCATCGCTGCCGGAATACGCGCCCGCGCGGAAGCTGTACCTGAAATGCGGCTACGAAAAAACCGGCACGATCCCCGACTTCTACAAGGCGGGCGACTCGCTGATGCTGTTTCACAAACTCATTTCACGCTGACACATATCAGGCGGCAAAGCGCGCCGGCGGATTCTATCCGGCGGCGCGCTTTAAGCTGCAACCCGCTGACGGTATCGCTTTCTCAACGAGAACCCTCAAAACAACACGCAACTGCCAATTTGAGTTAATTAAAATTTTGCCCGGCTCCGAACCTGCGCCCCGGCCCGTTTTTCAGGCGCGTAACCAGCCGGCCGACGGTGAGGAAAGCTCGGCGGCAAGCTGTCTGGCCCGCGCGATGTCAATCTTGCCCGACCCCAGAAACGGGAGCTCCGGCACGCTGAAAAAACAGTCCCGCGCGGGAACCCATAAAGGCGGCAGCCCGGAATCTTTCAGCCGGGCATGAAGCGCGTCCGTATCGCCGATCGCCCTGCACAGCACGGCCAGCTTTTCGCCGCGTTTTTCATCAGGCAGCGAAACCACCACGAACGTGCGCTCGATCACTCCGGCAAGCTGGTGCAGCTTTTCCTCAATCTTGATATGGGGCACCATTTCGCCGGCTATTTTGGAAAACCGGGACAGCCGGTCGGTAATGGTAACGAATCCGTCCTCGTCTATCGAGGCGATATCGCCGGTGATATAATACCCGTCGCGCATTACGGCGGACGTTTTTTCCGCGCTGTCCAGATAGCCTTTCATAACGTTGGGGCCCTTCACCAGCAGCAGGCCCGGCGTGTCGGCCGGCAAAGGCTCGAATGTTTCGGGATTCACCACCTTCATGGCGATACCCGGCAGCGGCGCGCCGATGGTGCCCGGCTTGCCGCCGGTCTGGTGCAGGCCGTCCATATCCACGTCGGGAATATTGAGCGAGGCGGCGGGCGACAGCTCGGTGCAGCCGTATCCTTCCAGCGGCATGATCCCGAATTTATCGCGGAACGACAGCGCTATTTCTTCGCGCAGCTTCTCGGCCCCGGTAACAGCCAGCCGCAGGGTTTTGAAATCCGCCGTTTCGATTTTGCGGATATACGCCACAAAAAAACCCGGCGTGCCAAGCAGCATTGTCGCGCGGTAGCGGCGGGCGAGCGCGCCGATCGTGCGCGCGTCAAGCGGGTTGTAGTGGTAAACGACCCCGAACCCGGCAACCAGCGGCAGCCATAAGGTGACGGTATACCCGAACGAATGAAAAAACGGCAGAACACCCACCAGCCGGTCATGCGGAGTAAGCTGGTAAATCTGGGCCGCCGCTTCAATGTTTGAATGGATATTGGCATGCGACAGCATCACGCCCTTGGGTTCGCCGGTGGAACCGCTGGTGAAGATAATCGCGGCGGTAGCGTCAAGCGGCACGTCCGCGCGGGCGAGCAGGGTTTTACGCAGCATGAACATGGGATAGATAAACAGGACAATCGCGGAGGCCAGGCCCTCCAGTTTAGAGATTCCCGCCGTCAAATCCTCCAGAAAAACCATGTTTTCCGACACCTGCCAGCCGCGGGCCTGCGCCAGTTTTTTCGACACGATTATTTTTTCCAGTCCGGCCTGCCGGGCGCAGGCGGCGATATTTTCAAACGGCGTGGTGTAATTAAGATTGACCGGCACCTTGCCCAGCAGCGAAACCGCTATGTTGACCAGCGCGCCCGCGGCCGACGGCGGCAGCAGAATTCCCACGTTGGACGCGGCCGGAAGTATTTTATCCAGAATTTTCGACAGCACCACCGCGCGCGTAAGCGCGGACCCCATCTTTATTCTGCGGACTCCGGAATCAGCCATGCAGAACCGGAACCAGTGGCGTTTGGCCTCCTCCGCAAACGCCAGCGGCAGCGGCAGTTTAGAGTCAAGCCGGTTCCTGAAGGCTTCCGCGCCCAGTTCCTGCATGGCAAGCCGGATGGTTGAGGAATCGGTATCCGCCGGCATAGCGCGCCCGAAACTGACAGTCACCGGGTAACCCAGCCGCTTCGGCCACTTGAAAACCGCGCGGCCGCCCTCGAAACTGAACAGTCTTCCCCACACCCCGTCAATATGTACCGGCAGGATGGGCGCGTCCAGCCCTTCGGCAATCCGCTCATAGCCTTTTTTGAAACGCAGCAGCTGGCCGTGGCGTGAAATCTCGCCTTCGATAAAAATGCAGACCGCGTCGCCGTTTGCAAGCGCGTCCTTGGCCATGCGCAGTGACCGCACGATTTCGCGCGGCCCGCTGGAATGCGAAATGGGAATGCATTTGGCCATCCGGAAAAACCAGTTCAGCACCGGCATGTCATAAAACTTTTTATGCATTATGAAACGGATGGGCCGCTGGCACGCGCCGGTGAGAAGAAGCGCGTCAACAAAAGAAATATGGTTGGAAACCAGCAGAACAGGCCCGTCCGGCGGAAAATTGCCGCCGCCCTTGGTTTCAATGTGATAGGCGATATTGACCACCGGATAAGCGATAAACCGCAGCAGAAACTCCGGCAGCACGGTTATGATATAGGCGGCCACCGCCAGAGTCATCGCGCCCAGCACGATAAACACCTGCGCGGGATTAAGCTTGAACCAGCTGTCCGTCGTCCACAGCACGGCGGAAGCGACAATAACGCCCGTAAACGCCATAATGTTTCCGGCGGCTATGAATGTGCCGCGCCGGGCCTCGGGGCTGCGGTACTGCACATAGGTTTCCAGCGGCAGTTCAAACAGCCCGCCCGAAAGCCCCAGCAGAAACAGCAATACCCCGGTCGCGAACACCGAATCAAAACTGAAAGCGAGCGCGGCGGAAAACACCACCAGCCCCAGCGCGCCGACCGGCACCAGCCCCAGCTCCACCCGGTTCCTGGACAGCCGGCCCGCCAGCACGCTGCCAACGCCTATGCCGAGCGCGACCATCATCTGAAACACGCTCAGCGCGGCCGCGGTTTCGTGCATCATTTCGCGCCCGTAAACCAGAATGTTCATCTGGAACATCGCACCCACAAACCAGAAATAAGCGCTGCCCATAAGCGCGAGAAAAATTTTGCGGTGTCCGGAAACTTCCCTGATATCGGAGTAAATTCTTCCCGCCACATCCAGCTCGAACCGCTGCGAACCCGCGGCGGCCGGCACCTTGCCCACCAGCAGGCTGGCCGCCAGGCCCAGCCCGGCGACCGCCAGGAAAAACGGCACCGCCTGATAGAATTTCCCGTGCGTGAACTCCAGCAGCAGGCCAGCCGCAGCCGCGCCGAGAATGATGCCGCCAAACCCGGTCATTGACATAAGCCCGTTGCCGTTTGACAGATCGTTCGACTCCAGCAGTTCCGGCAGGATCGCCAGCTTCACCGGGCTTAACAGCGCGCTGTGAACACCCATCAGAAACATCAGCGCCAGCAGCGCCGGCACGCTTTGAAAATACAGCGGCAGAAAACTGACCGCCATCAGGCCCAGTTCCACCGCTTTAAGCGCGATGATTGTTTTATGCTTGCAGAACCGGTCGGCCAAAGCGCCGGCAAAACTGGAAAACAGTATATAAGGTATTACGAAACAGACACCCGCCAACGCTATAACGTGCGCCGTTCGGGCCTGCGGCAGAGTTACCGCCGCCATCAGCATGATGAATGTTTTAAAGGCGTTGTCATTGGCCGTGCCAAGCAGCTGCACGGCCAGCAGGCTCACAAATCCGGGACTGGCGGTTGAAATTTTAGCGTTCTTCACTTGCCCCTCTGTTGAAATACTGTAAAAGTATAACAAAAACCCGGCATGCGTTGTATCGCCCGGCCGGAAAAACACTATAATATCGGTATGAAAAAGAAACTCATTGCCGCAGCCGCGCTGTGCTGCGCGCTCGCTTGCACAATCGTGCCCGCGCATGCGGGCACAAAGATAAAACGCGCGGCGACCGGCAACACCGCAAAGACCGTTGCACTCGACGAAACCGGCGCGGCGGCCGGCACGCTGACGGACAAAACCGAATATATCCTCTATATTCCGGCGGGCCTGAAACCCGGGACAAGGCATCCCCTCGTCGTCGCGCTTTCGCCCGGCGGCGAGCCGTATTCCATGCTTAACGCCTGGCGTTCGGCGGCCGACCGGCATAAATGGCTGGTATTCGCGTCGAAAGTGTTTAGCAACGGCGGCGACGCGGACAAAAAACTTGCCGCCGTTTCCAGCGCGCTGTATAACGAGATCTGCCTGCGGCCGGACACAGACTGCACAAAAACGATCGTCACCGGCATGTCCGGCGGCGCGATGGGCTCTTACATACTCGCCATGATGGAGCCGGGCATGATAGCCGCCGTTGTCGCCAACACCGGCATGATGCACGAAAACGAGAAACGGGCGAATTATCCGCGCGGCAAGGCGGCGGTGTTTCTCGCCAGCCCAGCGGACTTCCGCTATGACGCGATGAAACAGGACCGCGGATTTCTTGAAGAAAGAGGCTGGAAAACCGAATGGCTGGAATTTGCCGGCGGGCACACCATCGCACCCGCCGGCATCTATGAGCGGGCCGCGCAATGGGTGCAAACCAACGTATTCAGCACACCGCAGCCGCCGCAAGAGAACCGGTAAAACCCGATCAGGCTGTATCCGCGGCTTTTGCGCCGCGCAGTCGGCGTGTGCCGGCTGACGCGCCGGCGCCAAGTCCGCCGGAGATGAGGACACGCGGCTTTCCGCGCACGGATCCGGTTTTCAATGTTGAACGTGCCTGCCACCCGCTTTCCTGAAAGCCGCAAACAGGCGCAAAAATCCGCACGAAATGTACCGGGCCGGCAATCATTATGTCGTGCCGGCCGGCGCCGGATTTTTGTAAGCGGAATTTATTAAAAACGGGCGCCGGTTACCCGTCACCCGACCCGGTCTGGCACAAATCCATTTTAATTCGGCGCGCGGAATCCGCAGGTTTTGCAGCAGTCCGGTCTATCGTCAGGTGAAGCGATTGCGCGGCGCAGCCGCATGGCGGCGGGCCCGGCCAGAATCTCATCAAGCGGCGAATCGGCTATTGAACCGAGCGTCATACGCCCGTCAAAATCCGCACAGCACGGCACAACCCTCCCGTCAGACAGAATGGCGCAGTTGTGCCGCAGCCCAAGGCACCCGCCCGGCGGTCTTTCCGCGCGGGCCGAGCCGGGCCATTCGAAAAACGGGCCGGAATTAAAATACACGCCGGGCGCAAGTTTCACGGCGCCGCGCTCAAGCGCGGACGCCGTCACGCCAAATTCCGCAAAAACGCGGCCGGCTGTTTCGCGCTCGAAAACTCCGCGCAAATCGCCGCGCAGCCGAAAAGAAGCGATCACGCGCGCCGGACGGGCGCGTGCAAAACGCAGAATGGAAAGCAACGCCGCCTCCCGGCCGCGCGTTTCAAGCGAGGCCAGCGCGTGCAGCGAAATCGAAACCTGCTTAAGGCATGGCTCTTCAAACAGCGCCGGACCGAATTTATCCAGCAGAGTCGCGTTGGTGACCAGATTCACGGCAACGCCCGCCGCCGAGCAGATTTTCAGAATTTCCGGCAAATCCGGGTGCATGAACGGCTCGCCCAGCACATGCAGCGACACCACTCCCGCCAGCGGCCCGGCCCGCCGCAGCGTCATCCGGAAAAATTCAACTGTCATCCGCCTCGGTTCACGCGCGGAAACCGCGCAGAACCCGCACGCCAGATTGCATTCATTGGTGATTTCTATAAATACGCGGCGGAATTTCATAAGTGTTTTTCAAAAAGCGAACCGGCCGCAATCACGGCAACCCGCTGACACGGCCTTCAAACCGAGCCGCGCTCCTCTCTGTATACAGGCAGGGTGAAAGCGAATTTCGCGCCTTTGCCTTCGCCCTCGCTTTCCATCCACATCCGCCCGCCGTGCAGCTCCACAATATCCCTGGAAATACACAGCCCCAGCCCGGTGCCGCCGTATTTTCTGCCGGGGCCTTTGGCCAGCTGCTCAAACTGGCGGAAAATCCGCTCCTGATCCTCCGACGCAATGCCTATGCCGGTGTCGGAAACCGCTGTTTCGACAAATTCGCCGGCCCGGAACATGGAAATTTTTATCGTTCCCCCGTCCGGCGTGAATTTCGCGGCGTTTGAAAGCAGATTATACATTACCTGCCGCACCCGCATTTCATCCGCCAGAACGGGCGGCACGTCCGGCGCAAGGTCCATTTCGAGTTTTAATTTGTGCCGGACGGCTTTTTCGCGTATCATCACAAGACTGTTTTCAACCAGTTCCGTCAGCGCGACCCGCTCAGGTTCAAGCACCATCTTCCCGGACTCTATTTTCGCCAGATCAAGAATATCGTTTATCAGCAGCAGAAGATGCCTGCCGCTTTCCTGAATATCGTGCGCGAATTCCCGCTGCTGCCGGCTGAGTCCGCCGAAACTTTCATCCGCCAGCACCTGCGCAAACCCGATTATCGAATTAAGCGGCGTTCGCAGTTCATGCGACATCGTAGAAAGGAATTCGGTTTTCGCGTGGCTGGCGGTTTCCGCGGCTTCCCGTGCGCGGACAATCTCCTCCTCGCTGCGCTTTAGCCTGGTAATATCTATTATCGTCCCGGTCATCAGCATGGCGCGGCCCCTGTCATCGCGGGTGGGGACATCGGCGCGAGAGTCAAACCATTTGACGCTGCCGTCGCGCATGGCGATCGGGTAGACGCTGCGGAACGCGTCGTATTTGCCGGAAATCGTGCCGAAAAACCGCTCGATACTATCGTTGACCGCAGCGGTATATTCCGGGAACCGTTTTTTTGTTTCAACCAGCAGGGCATGCCAGTCGCTCAGGAGGTAAGTCCGGCGCTCGGACCCGGCTGTTTCAAGCCCCATCATCCTCATCGTGATATCCAGCGCATGAAAAACGTCAGACTCGCGAAAATCTATCCACCACGCGCCCACATCCGCCGCCTCCAGCGAATCGTGCACCAGCTGATTAAGCAACGCCAGTTCCTCCGTGCGGGCCCAGACCATTTCCTCCAGCTGTTCCCGGTGCCGCGCCAGTTCGGCCTCAGCCTGCTTGCGCTCGGTGACATCGGAAAACATCACCAGCCTTTTCTCGCCGATGCGGGTGCCGAACATTTCCACAACCCGCGTCACTCCGTTTTTGCAGATGATGTTATATTGCTGCGGTTCAATGTCGGTGCCGTCGCGCCTGGCGCGCTCGCCCGCCGCGCGCCACGACTCCATCGCCCGGCGGCGATATTCCTCGTCGGCAATGGCCAGCCGCCAGAAATCCCGTGCGTTGGGAATATCTTCGGTTGTATAGCCGAAACTGCTTACGAACCGGTCGTTAAGGAATTCGATATCGCCATTTTCCTTCTTTATAGCGATCGGAACCGGCGCGCACTGCGTGAGCATTTGGAACTAATGGCTGCTCTCGCGCAAAGCCAGCTCCGTGCGCTTCTGCTCGATCATCATTCTGGAAAGCCGGGTATTGCTGAAACTCAGGCGCGACACCAGCGCCGACAGCTTGATAAGGAAATCCATCGCCGTTTTCACGCGCCCGGAACTGACATGCGGCACCCCGGCCAACGCCTTGAGATAGCCGGCCCTGTCAAAGCCGAAACGCCCGGCGGCGCGCCCGTAATTTTCCGGATCAGGCTTTTCGTCATCAAGAAAGAACTGGCTGGTGACTATCATGCCCTTATATGCGCCTTCTATATAAAGCGGAGTGGCCACATTCCACAGCCCCCGCTCGCATTTAAGCGAAGCGTATTCGCCGGGTTTGATCATGGCGGCCAGCTGTTCGTTGCAGGCAAGACAGTCGCTGGCCGTTTCCGGATTGATGCGGTGGTATTTCGCGCAGATGTCTCGCCATCCGGCCGCGACGACAATCCCGTTATGTTCGTCCAGAATGCTGGCGTTAAGGCCCGTCAGGCTGGCAAAATCGTTCAGCAAAGACTGCATGGCGGGCACATCAATAATATCGCCCAGTTCGCGGTCGGGCGAGGACGGAAGCTCCGGCACATGATTCTCCGCCAGCAGCGCGAGCGTTCTTTTCTGGGCCTCACGGTATTCGGTAAGGTCGCGCCCGACGACCGAACAGCCCAGCGTTTCCCCGCCCGCGCCGGTAATGCGCGAGAGCGCATATTCCATCGGGACGAACTCGCCTTTTTTTGTTTTCAGTTCGGCTTCAAGCGTGGCTGTTCCCTCACGCCACACTTTGTCCAGCGTTTCCATTATGCGCGGCGCGTCCGACGGCCGGAAAAAATCCGTGGGCCGCATGCCGGCGACCTCCGCATTGCCGTAGCCGGTCAATCTGTGCAGCGCGCTGTTGCATTTGATAAGCCGGCCGTTTAAATCAAGCACGCAGAATAGATCCCTGATAGAATCGGCCACAAGACCGGCCGCGTCCACAATATCCAGACCGCACGTTACGGGCCTGTCTTTCAAAAAATAAAGAATCCAGCCGGACCAGCCGGGCAAGCGTGCGGCCGTGAAATCCAGCGTGTGCGGCTTGCCGTTTTTTCCGGTCAGCGCAATCTCTCCGCGCCCGCCGGACACCAGCCCGGCTCGAAACTCCGCCAGCTTTCCGGCCTCTTCGAAAAAAGTTTCCGGCCCGGCGCGTTCCATTTCGGATACGCAATAGCCGAGCAATGCGGCCATGGCGGGGTTAACCGCCTCGGTTTTGCCGCCGTCATCAATAATCCAGACCCCGTAAGGAGCCTGCCTGAAAATATCCAGAAAAAGATTGTTTGCGCCAGACATACCGATCCCCATGCGCCTTCACGCGCGCCAGCCGCCGATACAAATTTGCCGTCTCGCAATTCCGTCTCACCCAGAATACAGTTTACCTATATTACTGCCGTGAAGCAATACTCCTCCGGCGCGGCACGCCCCTGTTTTGCCGGACAGGAATTTAATATCATGTTGAATCGGCGGGCGCAGGCTGCGCCCGTGCCCGCCGCAGCGGCACTATGAAAAATCCAGTACAGCCGGCGCAAGACCGGGAATTTGAGGCACGGGACTTTGCAGGACAGGTTCTGCCGGTTCGCGAATTTGCGCGGTGCCGCTTTAAAGCCTGCCTGTTCGCCAGAACCGACTGCACGGGAGTTTTATTTTCCGACTGCGTTTTCGAGTCCTGCGATTTTTCCGGCGCGATATTAAAAAACTGCCGCCTGCGCGGCGCGGAATTTAACAGCTGCAAATTCATGGGCGTGGATTTCACGCCCGTAAACACCATGCTTTTAAGCTGGAAATTCACCAGCTGCAAGCTGGGGTTCTGCAATTTTTCCGAACTCAGGATAAAAGGAACTCTTTTCAAAAACTGCATCCTGCGCGACACGGATTTTATCAAGACCGACCTGAAAGACTCGTCTTTCTCCGCAACCGACCTAAAAGCGACAGTATTCCGCGGCGCGGACCTGCGGAAAGCGGATTTTTCCGGCGCGTTCAATTATTACCTCAATCCGGCGGAGAATCTGGTTGACAAGGCGGTTTTTTCCATGCCGGAAGCAGCCGTTCTGCTCGATCCGTTCGGCATAAAACTGGTTTAGCGCAGCAAACACAGGAGACGCCATGAAATTTGAGACTCTCGCCATACACGCAGGCCTGCAGGCGGATCCGGCAACCGGAGCGGTCAGCGTTGCGGTGTATCAGATTTCCACCTTCAAGCATGACACGCTCACCACCAACCGCGGCTGGAGTTATTCCCGAACCGGCAATCCAACGCGGGCCGCGCTGGAAAACTCGGTCGCGGCACTGGAGGGCGGGAATTCCGGGCTGGCATTCTCGGCGGGCCTGGCCGCGGAAACAACCGTTTTGAGCATATTAAATCCCGGCGACGAAGCGCTCGCCGATCTTGTGCAGGCCCTGCCACGCTGAAACAACCATGACATTGACCGCGTTATCGCTTCTGGCCGCGCTGGGCGCGGCGGTGGGACTGCTGGGCTCGGTATTCGGGCTGGGCGGCGGTATTTTTATCGTGCCGGTGCTGGTGCTTTATTTCAAACTGCCGATCCACAGCGCGATAGCCGCGTCGCTGGTAACCATCATCGCCACGTCAAGCGCGGTGGCCTCCGTCAACGTCGAACGCGGACTGGCCAATATGCGCCTGGGCCTTTCGCTGGAAGTGTCAACCGCGGCAGGCGCTGTGGCGGGCGCGTTCACGGCGGGCGCGTTATCCCCGAAGATATTGCAGTTCTGTTTTTCGCTGCTGCTTTTTTTCGCGGCGGCCGCGATGTTCAGAAAAGGCATCGCAAAACCGGCGCCTGAAAGCTCCGGCGAACCGCCGCCGGGCGGCGACTATGAATACACCGATCCCGCAACGGGGCGCGTGTGCCGTTATGCCGTGAAGAATCTGCCGGCGGCTTCGGCGGTTTCGGTCTTCGCCGGGGCGGTTTCCGGGCTGCTGGGCGTGGGCGGCGGCATTATCAAGGTGCCGCTAATGCATCTGGTGTGCGGCATTCCCATAAAAGCCGCGGCCGCGACCAGCAATTTCATGCTGGGCGTTACGGCGGCAACCAGCGCGGTCGTCTATTTCCGCAAAGGCCTGGTGCCGCTGGAACTGACGGCGGTGCTGGTGCTGGGCGTACTGGCCGGCTCGGCGGCGGGAATGCGAATACTGGCCAAAACCTCCTCAAACCGGCTTCAGCTGGTTTTCAGCCTGATCGCTTTTTTGATGGCGGCCAAAATCCTGTCCGCCGCGTGGGACTTATGAAACACGACAAGGCTATTGCGGTTCTGATTTCCAGAACCCTTTATTGCGGCGTCACGCTCAGCGCCGCCGCGCTGATGGCGGGCCTGTGCGCGGTGCGGCTTTGGCCTTCCGCAGGCAAACACCTGCTGACGGCGGGACTGCTGATCCTGCTGCTGACTCCGATCGCGCGCGTTATAATGCTTGCGGCGGGATACGCACTAGCCGGCCGGCCGCGCTTCGCGGTCATGGCCGGCGCCATACTGATTATCATGCTGATCGGCTATTTCATCGGCGGATAACCGCATTTTCTTTTATATAATCACAATATGGCTGACTGGACGGTCTACATGGCGCTTTGCGCCAACAACGCGCTCTACACGGGCATCACAACCGATCTGGAGCGCAGAATGCGCGAGCATAATTCCGGCAAAGGCGCGAGCTATACCCGGTCGTTCGGACCGGTGAAGCCGGTCTGGAGCGAACCATGCCGGACAAAAGCCGACGCGCTCAAACTGGAGGCCCTGATCAAGCGGCTCGGCCGCGCCGCGAAACTGCGGCTGTGCGGAGGAAACGGAAAATGGCGACACTGACATTCGCGGGCGCGGCGGGCAGCGTCACCGGCTCGCGCCACCTGCTGAACCTGACCGGCGGAAAAATGCTGCTCGACTGCGGACTTTTTCAGGGCCACCGCCGCGACGCGGACTCGAAAAACCGGACTTTCCTTTTCACGCCGGCCGATCTGACCGCCGTACTGCTTTCCCACGCGCACCTCGACCACACCGGCAATCTGCCACGCCTTGTAAAACAAGGCTTTGCCGGGAAAATTTACTGCACCCGCGCAACCGCGGAACTGGCGGAAGTGCTTTTGCAGGATTCCGCCAACATACAGCAGAAAGACGCCGAATTCTATAACAGGAAACACCCTGCCGGGCCGATAGAACCGCTGTACACGGCGGACGATATCGCGCCGGTTATCGCCCGGTTCTGTCCGGTGGAATACGAAGACCGGTTCGAACCCGCGCCGGGCGCAAGCGCGCGGTTCATCGAAGCCGGGCATATACTGGGTTCGGCGCAGATCGAGCTGGACTGGCAGGAAAACGGCTCCGCGCACCGACTTGTTTTCACCGGCGATCTCGGCCGCAAAAACATGCCGCTCGTGCGCGATCCCGCCCAGCCGCACGCGGCTGACACGGTGATAATGGAATCAACCTACGGCAACCGCCTGCACGCCGCAGGCGGCAACGCCTCGGCGCATCTTGAAACGGTAATACGGCGCACCGTAAAACGGGGCGGAAAAGTGTTCATCCCGGCATTCGCGCTGGGACGCGTGCAGGAAATCGCCTCATTGCTGGAAACCCTGCACAACCGGGACTCAATCGGGCGCGTGCCGGTTTACGTTGACAGCCCGCTCGCCGAAAAAACAACAGCCGTGTTTTCAAAAAACCGCCGCATCCTCGATCAGGACTTCGGCCGCCAGTCCGGGCAAAGCGATCCGTTCGGAGCAGGCTGGGTTCAATATATTTCCCGGCAGGCTGACTCGGTAAAGCTAAACGCGCTTGACACTCCGGCCGTTATCATCGCGCCGTCGGGCATGTGCGAAGGCGGCAGGATACTGCATCACCTGCGCCATAATCTTTCCGACCCTAAAAATTCGGTCGTGCTGGTCGGCTATCAGGCGGAAGGCACGCTCGGGCGGCGCCTGTCCGAAGGAAAACGCGAGGTTCTCGTGTTCGGCCTGCCGGTGAAAGTGCGGGCCGAAATCGTCACCGCGCACGAATACAGCGCGCACGCCGATTATAAGGATCTGACGCAATATCTCAAAGCGTTCGCCCTGCCGCCGCGCAAAGTGTTCCTGGTGCATGGCGAGGCGGATTCCGCCCGCCCGCTCGCGGCCCGCCTCGGCCGGGCGGGTTGCGCCGAACACATTCATGTGGCGGCTTACGGCGAAACTGTCACAATATAGGCTACAATATATGGGAAAGGAGCCGGACACCATGAAAAAACTTTTACTCAGGCTGCTCGCGCTGCCGCTGCTTGCCGCGCCGGCCTTTCCGGGAGTGACGATACGATACGACGTGTTCCAGTCCATAGGCCCGGCCGGAAACGCCATCCAGACACGCCACACCCATTCCTACACCCGCTCCGCCATGCGCGCGGATGTTGTCATGCAGGGCCCTATCCAGCTCGATATCGCCGACGCCATTATCAGGGCGAAACAGCCTTATCTTGTCATGAAACTCGGCTCCGACTCGCCGCAACGCAATAATATACACGATTACGAGGATGCGGCGCTGCCCGACGCCGCGGTAACCCCGCTCGGCAAAACCAAAACCATCATAGGCTGCAACACCCAAGGCTATAAATTCAAGAGCGCCCGCATTTCCGGCACTTTCTGGATCTGCCGGAACAGGAAATGGGCGGATGCGTACAAATTTACAAACACCCTTTTAAAAACGCTGGACGCCGGTTCCGACGAATTCGGCCTGTATTCCCGGCTTCTTAAAATCCTGCCCAAAAACGGAGTGGTGTTCGAAGCCGAAGCCGTAAAAGGCAAAAAAACGCTGTTTCACGCTGTGGCGGTGTCGGCTGAAAAAGAGAAACACCCGGCGCATCTGTTCGACAGGATGGACGGCAAACCCATACCCGCCGGCGAAAAGGACACGCCCCCGCCCGGCTCCGCAAAAGACACCGGCACAAACCCGGATTTCTGATTGTCCGCCTTTTGCAACCCGCGGCGCATGCCATGCGCCGCGGGTTTTCAGGCGGCAACATATATGATGCCGGCCTCGGCAGGTTACGCCGTGGCGGCCCGGTTCATGCGGTTATTGAAAGCTTCCATATCAAGGCTTATTAAGCGGAACAATTAAGGACGTGCTGCCGGTAAAAACGCTTTCCGCCACGACACGAAACACCGTCAGCGCGAGCCCGGCCGGTTTCACCGCGCGCCAGCGCGGTACGGAGCTGTCATAAAAAACCGGGCGCCGATCGGGCGCGTCTGTCATATTGTTTAAGGAAAATGCAGGAACTTACAACCCGAGCAGGCTGAAAAATTCAGCCCGGTGCGCCTGCTGCTTAAACAGCCCGCGCGCGGCGGTGGCAACCATTTTCGTGCGCTGTTTCTGCACGCCGCGCGAAGTCATGCAGAAATGCTGGGCCTGCGCGGTGACAATCACGCCGCGCGGCTCAAGAAATTTTTCGATATCGTCGGCAATATCACTCACCAGCCGCTCCTGAAGCTGCAGTCTGCGCGCGTGCAGTTCGGCAAGCCTGGCCAGCTTTGAAATGCCGGTAATCTTTCCGTCCGGAAGATACCCGATGTGCAGCTCCCCGAAAAACGGCAGCAGGTGGTGCTCGCAGGTGCTGTAGAAATCTATGTTTTTAAGGATCACGATATCGCTGTTTTCCGGGCACTCGAAAAACCGGAAAATTCTCGCGGGATCCTGCCGGTATCCGCCGAACAGCTTGTCCCAGCTGCGCAGAACCCGCCCGGGCGTATCCGCGAGCGAGGCGCGGGCGGGATCGTCGCCCACGTATTCCATGAAATCCGTAACGTACCGTTTCATCCTGTCGGCGGCACAGTCCCGCTTCTCCGGCGCCGCTAGTTTATTTTCAAGTACTTGTGCAGTTGAACGCTTAACCGCCATTGGGGATGCTCCTTTATATATGCCAGCGTGGCCTGCTCGGTGCAGCCGAACACGGGCTGTAAAAATTTATGCCCGAACCCGCCGCAGTCATAAGCCGACAGATCCTGCCCTTCATACACTATTTTTATTTCGCTGCCCGTTCGCTGCCTGAAATCCGGGGTTTTGGGGCTGACGGTTATCCAGTCGAGCCGGCCGGCGCAGGCAAGCGCTACGGTGCCGTTCGTTTCAATCGCCGTGTACCAGCCGGGGAACAGGTCCAGCAACCCGGCATCGAGCTGCAGTGCCGGCTCGCCGCCGGTAAACAGGATGTTCTCGCAATTGTGCGGCGATACCCTGGCCGCTATTTCCGGGCCGGTCATTTCCATGAAACTGCTGGTATCCGTATCGCACCAGCCGCACCGCAGATTGCAGCCGGAAAACCGCACAAACACGAACGGCCGGCCGGCGTTGCCGCCTTCGCCCTGCACCGAATAAAAAATTTCATTTACACGGTAAGATTTCATATAAAAACCGGCTGGCAACTCCCTTCGCTCACGCCGAGCGGACAAGTTCGCCGTACCGCGTGAGATCCGGCAGCCCGGCGTTAACGAACGCTTCCCTGCGCTCTGCGCAGGTGGCGCAGGTTCCGCACTGCGATTCACCGCCCCGGTAACAGCTCCACGAGTCATACATCTGCCGCTCGATTCCCAGCTTTTTGCCCAGCGCAACTATATCCGTTTTATTGATTTCCGAAAACGGGCTGAGAATGCCCACTTTCGAATAAGTGCCCAGTGCCACCGCCCCGTTCAGCGCGGTGATGAATTCGGTGCGGCAATCAGGATAGAGCGCATGGTCCCCGCTGTGATTGGCTATGGCGATTTTACGGCAGTCGCTGCTTTCCGCAATCGCCGCCAGATAACTCAGCATGATCCCGTTGCGGAACGGCACTACCGTGCTTTTCATGCCGATTTCATGATAATGCCCGTCCGGCACAGGCCCGCCGCTTAACAGCAAATCACTTTTTATCTGCGAAAAATCCAGCTCCAGCTTCAGGAGCCCCGGGCAAAGTTTTTCGGCCGCAGCCCGCTCCCGGGCGTTATGCTTCGAGCCGTAACTGAAATTCACTCCGCGAACGGCGTATCCCAGCGACTGAAGATAAAAATAACACACGCAACTGTCCAATCCGCCGCTCAGGCTGAGTATAACGGTTTCTGTCATAATTCAAGTATATAAAATCGCACCGTTTATTTCCGTACTTACTAACGGTTAGGAATTTAGCTAGAATTAATTTATGAACCCACGCGACATGATTGAGCAGGTTGTGGCGAACTCGTCCGCGACAGCGGCATTGATAGGAACGGATTCTTCCGGCGGCGGACTGTTGGGGAACCTTACTCCCGGCAGCATTTTTGTTATGGTCATGCTCTCGCTTGTCGGATTCGTCTACTTCCGGTACGGGAAAACACAGCAGGACATCGCCTCCATCGTCTGCGGCATCGCGCTGATTGGGTTCCCTTATCTCGTGTCGGACACGCTATATATGACTATTATAGGAATAGCCATAATCGTGGTCCATTTTTTCATTAAAAAATGGATGTGATTTCCGCGCGGCGGCACACGCGCTAGAGCGCGCCGGGCAGCCGTTACCGGTCGAGCCTGCCCGCAGGAGCGGCGCTCCGCCGGGGCTGTCCGGCCGAAAACCGGGCAAATCAAAAATCCGTGAAAAATCAGTTCCGGTTATCGGCCCGCGCTATGCAGCACCGGATCCGGCACAGGTCCGGGCATTGCGGCCTGCGGCAAGGCTCGACATGAACCGTTACCAGCGCATCCGGGAACACATCGCCGATTTTGTCGGACATCAGATCGGTTATCCGGTGCGACTCCTCGACCGTCATTTCCGCCGGCATAACCGCGTCTATTGAAATAAAGCGCATATGCCCGGCCTTGCGGGTGCGCAAATTCTTGAAACTGACAAGCGCGGGCCGCAACGCGGTCATGCGGTGAAGGATTTCGGCCTCCTCCGATTCCGGCAGCCGGTGGTCCAGCAGATCTTTCGACGATTCCAGCGTCAGTTCCAGCGCGGCCTTCATGATCATCAGCGCAACCACGATCGCCGCCACCGGGTCAACCCAGCCCAGATTGACCGATGGCGCAAATATCCCGCCGGCCCAGATAACCGCCAGCGCGAACATTACGCCCGCCGATGTATAAACATCGGTCAGCAGGTGCCATGCGTCGGCCACCAGCGCCACGGAATCGGTCTGCTTGCCAACCCTGAAAAGAAGCCTCGACACCATTATATTGGCCACGGCTGAAACCGCCATGACACCGGCCGCCAATCCCGCCGCCTCGACCGGGCGGGGATTAACCAGCTTATGCACCGCCTCGTAAATAATCCAGACTGCGGCGATAAAAATCAGCAGCGCTTCCGCCACGCCTGACACGTTTTCATATTTCCCGTGCCCGAAACTGTGCTCCGCGTCCGCCGGCTTTGACGAGGTTGACACCGCGAAATACGCGATCAGTGCGGCCAGCAGATCCACCGCCGAATGGATCGCCTCCGAAATCACCGACACCGAACCCGACACCAGCCCGATCATCAGTTTTGCCGACACCAGCGTCAGGTTGGAACACACCGACACCGCCGCCGCGCGCTTTTTCAGTTTTACAGTTTCGGACATGTTTTCACCTGAAAAAATACCGCGGAAACACCCGGCTCTCCCAAGAAACCCATCTGAGAAAAGTCTGTGGTCCCGCGGTGAAATCGTTCTCCGCTGCCGCATTGCGGCCCGGCCGCGTCCGCACCAGCGCGGATCAGGCCTGTATATCCATTTTACATAAAAACAGCAAAAACAGTCCGCCTCGGCGGGCCCAAACAGCGAACTTAAACGCCGGATCCGGATTCAAGGCAGGCTTTCGCCTCCTCGGCCGTCAAACCGGCGGATCCGGCGGAAAGCGCCCAGTTCATCACTACGGCAAACACCGTGCCGAACGCTATGCCGGCTATATTCACCGTGCCGACGGTAATGCCTTTCACGCCCAGTCCCGTTGCGATCATCAGCGTCGCGCCCGCCACGATCAGATTGCGCGGACTGCACAGGTCCAGCCTGTTATCTATCCAGATCTTCACGCCCATCAGCGTGATAAGCCCGCACAGCAGCACCGACACACCCCCGATAACCGGCATCGGAATGGCATGAGTCGCCGCCCCGAATTTGGGACACAGGCCCAGCAGCGCCGCAAAACCCGCCGCCACGGCGAACATCCGCGTGGCGAACACTCCGGTAATCGCCATAACGCTCATATTCTCGGCGTAAGTGGTCTGGGGAGTGCCGCCGCCGCACGCCGACAGCAGCGTAGCCAGCGCGTCGCCCAGATACGCGCGCCCGAGGCTGGGCGTAAGATCGCGCTTCATATACGCCGATATCGCGTCAATATGCCCTTTATTTTCCGCCACCAGCACCACAAAAAGCGGCGCAATCACCAGAACCGCGCCCCAGTCGGGCACCGGGGCGATGAAACGAGGCAGCCCGAACCAGGCGGCCTGCCGGACAGTTTCCAGCGACTGCTGACTGACAAGCCCGGCCGCCCAGGCCGCGACACAGCCGACCAGCACCCCGGTCAGAATCGGGATCAGCCGCAGCATTCCGCGCGCGTAAATCGCGGTTATTCCCGCGCTTGTGAAAGTTATGGCCGCCACGGAAAAATTAAGCCAGTCCTGCCGGCTCGCCAGTTCAAGGGAACCGCTCATCGCCTCGTTCACCGCGCCCGGCGCAAGGTTCAGGCCGATAATGGCGACAACGCTGCCGGTAACAAGCGGCGGCATCAGCCGGTCAATCCACGCCGACCCTTTCCTTATTGTATAGACAGCCGCGCCCAGGTAACATACCGCCGAAGCCGCTATCCCGAACAGCGCGTGCGGAATGAATGCCGGATTGCCGCCCGTAACCGCCAGCACCGGCCCGATATAGGAGAAACTGGAACCAAGATAACTGGGCACCTTGAATCTGGTCACCACCAGAAAAATCAGGGTGCCCACGCCCGAAAAAAACACCGCGGTCTGCGCGTTGAAACCCATCAGCACCGGAGCCAGCACTGTCGCGCCGAACATGGCGATGACGTGCTGCATTCCAAGCGGAATTATTCTGGAAACTGCAATTCTGTCCTCGGGGTAGTAAATACCGGCCGGCGCGGACTCGGTTTCCGCCATAAGCATCGCTCCTGTGTTTATGAAACTCCCGCCGCTCGGGCCGGGCAGGCTCTTATTATGGCCTGCCGGCCAAAACCGGGGTTTTGCGAACGCAATTTCAATGAAACGGCGGCGCGCAAAAACACGCGCCGCCGCGGCAATTCAAACTATTTCTGCCAGGATAATATGATTTTCCCGGATTTGCCCGACAGCATCAGCTCGAACGCTTCCTTATAATCCCGCACGTCGTAATGATGCGTGATGATGCCGCTTACGTCCAGCCCGCTTTGCAGCATCGCCGACATCTTGTACCAGGTTTCGAAAATCTCGCGCCCGTAAATCGCTTTCATCAGCAGGCCCTTGAAAATCACGGAACCCCAGGGGATCCGGGTGCTGTCCGGCAGCAGGCCCAGCAGCGCGACCTTGCCGCCCATCCGCACATTTTCAAGCATATCGTTGAACGCGACCGCGCTGCCCGACATTTCCAGCCCCACGTCAAACCCCTCGGTCATGCCCAGCCCGCGCATGACGTCCTCGAGTTTTTTATTACGCACATCCACAACGGTTTTCACTCCGAGATTTTCCGCCAGTTCCAGCCGGTAATCGTTGAGATCGGTGATCACCACATTACGCGCGGCGACGTGCCGGGCTATCAGCGCGCCCATAATGCCGATCGGGCCTGCTCCGGTAACCAGCACGTCCTCGCCGATAAGATCAAACGAAAGCGCGGTATGCACGGCGTTGCCGAGCGGGTCCAAAATGGCGGCGATATCATCCGTGATATGCTCTCCGAGCGGAAACACGTTGGCGGCCGGCATCGCCAGATATTCGGCGAACGCGCCGGGCCGGTTCACCCCGATCCCTTTCGTGTTGATGCACAGATGTCGCGCGCCGGCCCGGCAGTTGCGGCAGAACCCGCACACCACATGCCCTTCGCCGGAAACCCGCTGCCCGACCCTGATGCCGGTAACCGCGCTGCCCGTTTCCACCACTTCGCCCACGAATTCATGGCCGACATGCATCGGCACCGGAATGGTTTTTTTAGCCCAGTCGTTCCATTCGTAGATATGCGCGTCGGTGCCGCAGATCGCGGTTTTGGATATTTTTATCAGCACATCGTTTTCGCTTATTTCCGGTTCCGGCACCTGTTCCAGCCATAAACCGGGTTCGGCGTATTTTTTTACAAGCGCTTTCATAAAGGTACGCTCCCGAAATTTGAAAACCTCAACTGCATCTAAAGGCATTGTACAAAAACCCGCCGGCAAAAAATATGCCGGCGGAGGTGCCGCTGCGCCAGCCCGCAGGTTTTATGAAAAGCCGGGCCGGACCGGCGTTTTCCCGGCCCGGCCCTGGCATACCGGCTGCAGCCAAACCGCGCGTGCGGCCTCAGTCCAGCAGCTTGAACTGATCCTTGCCCACACCGCACACGGGGCAAACCCATGTGTCCGGCAGGGCTTCCCATGGCGTCGCGGCGGCTACGCCGCCGTCAGGGTCGCCCAGCGCAGGATCATACACATAACCGCACACATCGCACACATATTTCTGCATACACTCCCTCCTTACCCGTTAACTGAAACCGTTTCCGCGCATTCAGGAATTGTAAGTCGTCGCGTTTTTCTGGGTCTTGCCTTTTAAAACGTTATGATAATAGCTGTAGGTTAACGGCTCGCCCTCGGCAATCTTTTCAGCGCCCGCTATCGTGCCGATAAACAGCGTGTGCGTATCCAGCTCAACCGTTTTTTCAACCAGCACTTCCAAAACCGACAGGGTGTGTTCTTTGGGAACCGGCAGGCCGGACGCGGTTTTGCCGTGTCCGGCAACGGCGAACTTGTCGGTATCGCGCCCGCTCCTGAAACCGAACAGCCCGATAAAAGTCATAGGCGCGCTCTGCGCCAGCGCAGCCAGCGTATAGCGGCCCGTTCTGGTTATATAGTCGTGCGTAAGATTTTTCCTGTTGATTCCCACAGCAATCCGCGCCGGTTCGGCCGTCACCTGAAAAGCGGTATTCACAATCTGGCCGTTAAGCCGGTCGCCATCACGGGAGGAAACAATATAGAGGCCGTAAGTCATGTCGCACAGGCTTTTGAGGGTCACGCTATCCATATCATTCTCCGGTCAAACAGCTGTTTTAAGGCGGGCGGAAACCGCGCGGCCGAGCTCAAACGCTTTCATCAGGGCCGCATGGTCCGGCACATACCGGCATTCCGCCGCTTCGCCCGCAAATTCAATTCCCATATCTTCGAAATATCCGCGCAGTTGCGCGGTGCCGTGCGGCGCCCAGCCGTAGGAACCGAATACGTTGCCGGTAAGGCCTTGGGGTTCCAGCCCTTTTATATACGTCATGAAATCCGCCATGACCGGATAGATGCCCTTGTTAAGGGTCGGCGTGCCGGCGAGCAGCGCGCCTGCGTCGAGCAGCTCGACCGCGATATCGCTGCGGTGATGCGATTTAAGCGGCATGACCCTGACCGGCGTACCGCCGTCCAGCAGGCCTTCGGCAACCGCGCGGGCGAGTTTTTCCGTGCTGTTCCACATGGTGTCATACACCACCACCGCCCGGTCAGCGCGCTTCTGCGCGGCGAATGCGCCGTACAGCTCGACGATCTCGCGCGTATTCCCGCGCCACACCGGCCCGTGGTCGGGCGCGATAAGCGCCGGCTTCAGACCCGAAGCCGCGAATTTCTTTAAAAACGCCGTCACAACCCCGGAATACGGCAGGATGATGTTGGCGTAATATTTGGCGGCTTCGTACCGCCAGTCCGGCACTTCGTCAATAAACCGCCCGGAAGAAGCCAGATGCATCCCGAAAATATCGTTTGAAAACAGTATTTTCTCCGCTTCCAGAAACCCGATCATGCTGTCAGGCCAGTGCAGCATGCGCGACTCCAGAAACGTCATGCTGGAACTGCCGACCGGCAGAACCGCTCCGTCCGCCACAGCCTCGATTTTCCAGTCCTCGTGGAAATGCGCCCTGAGCGCCTGCGCGCCCATGACCGACGCGTAAATCTTTTCCGGCCGGATCGCGCCGATCGCCATTGGCAGTCCGCCGCTGTGATCCATTTCCGAATGATTGGAAATGACGGCCTTGATGTCCGCCGGCGCGATTACCGACGCTATCCGCTCAAGCATTTCCTCCGCAAACGGAGCTTTCACCGTGTCAATCAGCGCCGGCCGCTCACCCAGAACAAGATAAGCGTTATAGGTGGTGCCGCGGTTGGTGGAGTAGCCGTGAAAATCGCGCACGTTCCAGTCAATCGCGCCCACCCAGTAAACGTCACCGGCTATATGAACGGCTTTGCAGGGTCCTGTCATAAGATCTGTCCCGAACTTTCGCCCGGGACCCGGCTCAGGCCGGATCCCGGGTAAACAAACTAATTAGCCGCGGCGGCCGCAACCGGCCACGGTGTAATGCTTGTCCGGGCGCCCAGCTCCCGGTCAATAAGCACAAGCCCGTCGCCGCTGGCGCCGATACGGGTGAGATCATCCACGATTTTAGAGGCGGTTTCCTCCTCTTCCACCTGCTCGCGCACAAACCACTGCAGAAATTCAACAGCAGCGTAGTCGCTTTCCTCGTGGGCCAGTTTCATAAGGTAATTGATGCGGACGGTGATATGCTCCTCATGCGCCAGCGCGGCCCTGAACGCCGCGAGCGGACTCTCCCATGTATGCTCCGGAATTTCCAGATTCCCGATAAACGGATACCCGCCGCGCGCCGAAATATGGCTGTAAAATTTATAAGCGTGCAGGCGTTCCTCGTCGTGCTGGGCCAGCATCCAGACGCTCATGCCATTCAGCCCCAGCGACACGAAATACCCGGCCATCTGCATATAAAGGTATGCAGAAACCAGTTCCTCGGCGATCTGGTCGTTAAAACCCTGTTCAATTTTTTTGCCGATCATTATTAAAGCCCCCCTGCCAGTATCCGTGTATGTTGCAGTAGGCGCGCGCCTCAATGCCGGCATCGCCGTCCGCCCGGAAGCTGAACACCGCTTCAGGCTTGTCGCCGGGCTTTAACTGTTTGCGGTAAACCCGCCCGCCGCCGCGCAGCTCAATCCATTCGATAAAATGCTTTTCTTCCATCGGGTGCGCCACTTCCCCAACGCGCACTATGAAACCCGTTTCGATCTTTTCAAGAACCGGGATATGCTTTTCATGCGCCGCCTCGACCGTATTTTCAGCCAGCAGATCCATCGGCTTGCCGCAGCACACCAGCTGCCCGCCGCCCACGTGCGTCACCTGCACGATATTGCCGCATACCCCGCACCTGTACAGTTCATTCAGTTCCATTGTGTTCCCCCTTGTCTATAACGCCGCTCTGGCGGCTTCAATTATTCCGGCGTAGTCCGGTTCGTCTTCCACATTGGGCGTGATTTCGGTGTAGCGGATCACGCCGGCCCGGTCCACCACGAACGCCGAACGAGCCAGCAGATACAACTCTTTTATGAAAACACCGTAGCTTCTGGCGAATTCCGCTCCGCGATAGTCCGACAGGGTCCGCACCCTGTCAATCCCGGCGGCGGCGCACCAGCGTTTCTGCGCAAACGGCAGATCCATGCTGATTGTCAGCACCGCGATTTTATCCGACAAAGCCGCCGCCTCTTTATTAAACCGGCGCGTTTCCATGTCGCATACCGGAGTGTCAAGCGACGGCACACCCAGCAGCACCAGCGTCCGCCCGGCGTAATCTTTCAGCGAAACAGGCTTCATGTCGTTGGCGGCAAGCATGAAATCCGGCGCCCGATCGCCGACCTTCAGTTCCGGCCCGACAAGCGTCAGCGGGCTGCCGCCGGCTTTGGTAATGCCTTTCCTTTCGGTCATGAGTGCCTCCTGCGGTCAAATTACCAGTTTTCCGCGAGCAGTTCGAAATAAGCCTGGGGATGCGCGCAGGCGGGGCAGGTTTCCGGCGCACTCTCGCCCTCGTGCAGGTACCCGCAGTTCATGCACCGCCAGACCACTTTTTCGTCTTTTTTAAACACCCGGGCGGCTTCAATGTTTCCGAGCAGCCCGAGGTAACGTTTCTCATGCTGTTTTTCCGCCACCGAAACCGCTTCAAAAACCTTGGCTATCGCTTCAAAACCTTCCTTGCGGGCGATTCCGGCAAAAGCAGGATACATCGAACCCCACTCGTGATTTTCACCGGCGGCCGCCGCTTTCAGGTTCTGCGCGGTCGTGCCGATCACGCCGGCCGGGAAAACGGCGGCAATCTCAAGATCTCCGCCCTCGAGAAACTTGAAAAAACGCTTGGCGTGTTCTTTTTCCTGATCGGCGGTTTCCTCGAAAACCTTTGAAATCTGGAAATAACCCTCGTTTTTCGCTTTGGACGCGAAATAAGTGTAGCGATTGCGCGCCTGCGACTCGCCAGCAAACGCTTTAAGCAGATTGCTCTCGGTTTGTGTTCCTTTCAGTTTTGCCATGTTATTTCTCCCTGTCGGGTGCTGTTTTCAATCCCCCGAACATTCTAGTATATTTTACGCTTTCCAAAATATGTTTTCATATTACCTTTATATATGCGGATAACCGCTCATAATCCAGGTCATCGCGTATTCCGAACCTGGTAAGCGCGAAGTCGTACTTGACCGGATCGCGCGGACTGAGCCGCGCAAACCCTTCCGTAATTTCAAGCGCCGTTTTAAGATCGCCCTGCCGGCGCGCGGTAAGCCCCAGTTTTAAAGCTATATGGTGCATATGCGTGTCAAGCGGCACAATAAGCGACGAGGCCGGCACCCCCTTCCACCCGCCGGGATCAACCGCGTCGCTGCGCACCAGCCAGCGCAGATACAGGTTAAACCGTTTGAACGCGCTGCCGGCCTGCGGATCAGGCAGTAAAGTGGAAACATCTCCGCCGAGCGCGCAGATGCGGCGGATAAAACCGCGCGTAAGCTCCAAACCGCACCCGGGCCCCGCAAGATAGCAGGCTTGAAGTCCGCCGTAATCCGTTATCGCGGCCTTCGCGCCGCGCATAAGCGCGGACAGCTTTCTGCCTTCCGTGAACCGGTACTTAAACCCCGAGAACGCCGCGTCAATTCTGGCGGGCGAGCTGCGCTCAAGCCAGCCGCGCGGACTGGCGCCCGGCACCGCAAGCGCAGCTTCAACGGCACGCAGAATCTGTTTGACGTTGCCGTAGGCAAGGCTGGAAGCGACAAGTCCGGCAATTTCGCGGTCGCGAATATCATCATACCGATAAAGAAACTCCAGCGGATCGGGGTGCACCAGTTCCCGGCGGTTATAATCGCGATAAATCTTTTCAAGCGCGGGCTTGAGAACTTGCCCGGCAGCTCCGGCTGCCGGAGCTGCCGGAGTTTTTCTCCCGTGCCCGCCTGTCCCCGCGCGCCGCGCGGCGCATGAACGCGACTTGAAAACACCGTTCGTGCCGGGCGGGCGGAAATTATTGCGGTCACCGTATTTATCATGTGTCAGCATAATTATTCGCCCAAAGAGGCCCGCCCCGCCGCAACAGCCAGAGTAACCGAAAGCATTTTGCCCAGTTCCAGCGCGGTGCGGTGCAGAAAATCGCCGAGCAGGCATGTGCCGGGCCTGCACCGCATTTTTCCAAGCAGACACTCGTCGAACCGCGGTTTGCCCTCTATGATTTCATAAATCTTCAGCAGGCGGATTCGGGCGGCCCTGTCCGCCAGTAAAAACCCTCCGCCCGGCCCGCGCCGCGAAATCAAAACACCCGCCCGCACCAGCCGCTGCAGCACCTTCGACAGATGCGCGGCGGACACGCCCAGCCGGTCCGCCAGCCCTTGCACACTCTGCGGCTCGCAGGGCCGTTTTGCCAGCAGGATGCATGCGTGCAGAGCCAGTACAGCCGCATCCGATATCCGTAATATCGAATTCATTTTTACCCATCCCGGCTTGTTTTGCCGTACCTGCCGTTTCCGCCGGCAGGCCGTTCCCCGTTCTTCCCGGGGGCCCTGTCCGGCCCGCCGGTTTTTACAAAAACTTCCGCCGGCGCAATGACCGATTTATTCGGTATTTAAGTATCAGTATACCAAAATATAATCCGCCCTGTCAAACCGTTTTAACGCCTTCCGGCGAACCCCTGCGCGCCCGGTTCAAACTTGCCTGTTCCGCGCGGCTTGCCGCGCGGAAATTCATTCCGGTCCCGAGCCCGGCACGCAGGCCTTAAATCCGGTTTTTACCCGGATCGCGCATTTTCCGGTTTAAATAAATTGGTATGATTGATAATGTCGGTTTTGCCAGAGGTCTTGAAATTGATATCCGTCTGGCCGCTGCGCGCACCAGGTTAACAGCGCGCGGGCAGGACGGCAGTCAAAACGGCCGGATATTTGCCAATGAAAACCGCTACTCTGACGGAAAATTTCAATGCCTTAAAAACGAGATTCATATGCACTTGTTTGAACAACAGCTTATTGTCCCGGTTGAAAACATTGAGCTCGAATGCGGCGGCATGGCCCAGCTGCCCTGGGCGGAATTCCTGCTTAATCCAAGAAGATTAAGGGGGAGCGATTTTCTCATGCGCTGGTCGCAGGGAGTCTGGAGCGAACAGCGCCTGACGGAGGCGCTTAACTCCTCCGGCGATTTTTTTGCTATTCCTTATGGCCCGAGCGGAACGGCTCCGCATAATAACGTAAGAGAATTCGAATTGTATTTTGAAAGGCTGGAAGCGGCCGGACTGGGCAACATCAAAAGGCCCGACCTGCTGGTTTTTAAAAAAGAGCAAACGGAAAAAGTGCGCGTTTTCCTTGAAAGAACAGGCGGCGTGGCGGAATTGCCGTTTACCCGCGAAGAAAATCTGCGGGAACTGCTCGCCCTGGCCATTATCGGAGTGGAATGCGAAAACAGTTTATGGAAAGCCTCGAAAATGCCGGACTTTAACACGGAATTCACGGCGCAGCGACGGCTGGGCGGCAAGCACGGCCTGAAAAAAACCGCCATCCTTCCCACAATAATCATCAAAGATGAAGATATGAGCCCGCTGAAGAACTGGCAGACGAACAATAATTTGCCCATACATATCTGGCATGTATTTTACGACCGGGCATACGGAATTTCTTTTAGTGAAGCCGAACGTCTGATAGCCGGGGGATTTATACTTCCCACCGTTCAGGTTTTTCAGGCGCCGGGCGGCGCGACCACCAGAAAGAGCATTTATAAAATCTACCACCGCTATGGTTACCCGCTTGGTATTTCCGCCAGAGAACCGCAGCTGCTGCCCGCGTTCGTTGAAGACAGAAACGGGCACATTCTGCCTTATGTGAAATTTGACGGCGGCCAGCTGGAGATTTCGGAAAAATGTCTGGACATTCTGAGGAGCATCACATAATGCCCGCCGCGGATAGTCGGCAAACAGCCCGTTTGCGGCAATTCGGCCAGTTCTGGACACCGGAACCCGTTGCGCGGGCCATGATCGCCTGGCTCCTGACTCATGCGCCGGAACGTATTTTTGATCCGGCCGTAGGCAAAGGCGTTTTTTACAGCGCGCTGAAAGAACTTGACGTCGCGAAAAAAACCGGCTTTTATGGCATTGATATTGACCGGGAAATAATTGAAACTGCCTGGGCAGACCGAATTTTTGACAGGAGAAGCACAATCGAGGTTCGGGATTTCATAAAAAATCCGCCAAGACAGCTTTTTCAGGCTGTTGCAGCCAATCCGCCGTACATTAGACATCACCGGATTCCGCTCTCCACCAAACAGCTCCTTCAGGCGATCGCGCATAAACATACCCGCACTAAAATTGACGGCCGTGCGGGCATGCATGTTTATTTTTTGATCCAGTCATTAGGACTGCTGGCAAAAAACGGCAGGCTTGTTTTCATTATGCCGTCAGACACCTGCGAGGGCGTGTTCGCCGGCAACCTATGGGCTTGGATTGCCGGCAATTACCGCATAGAGCGGGTCATCTCTTTCGACCACCCCGCCTCGCCTTTTCCCGGGGTGGACACCAATCCCTTGATTTTCTGCATCTCTAACCGCCCGCCGAACCCGGCGTTCGACTGGGTGAAGGTGAAAAAACTTTCCGGTCATCTTTTTGATTACATGGCCGGGACGGAACACCCGCGCCGGCTGACGGATCTGGAAATAACCAGTCGGGACATAAAGGAAGCGCTGGCTAACGGCTTTTCCCGGCCGCCCGCAAAAATCGTGCACAGCCGGTACAAATTAAAGGATTTTGCCACCGTGCGGCGCGGCATTGCCAGCGGAAGCAACGAATTCTTCTTTTTAACGAAAGAGCAGATTGACCGATTGGCCATTCCCGCGCAATATTTTAAAACCGGAATCGGCAGGACACGCGATGTGCGGGGCTCGGTTATCACCGAAAAGGATACTTTGGCGCTTGAGGGAAAAGGCCGGCCAACCTTCTTGCTGTCGCTGGACAAACAGACAAAAGATGAGCTTCCAAAACCGCTACGCGAATATCTGGCGTATGGCGAAAAAATCGGACTGCATAAAAAAGCGCTCATCTCCACCCGCCGGCCCTGGTATAAAATGGAAAAAAGAGTGCCGCCGCCTTTCCTGTTCGCCTATCTGGGCAGGCGCAGCGCACGGTTTATAAAAAACGAGGCCGGGGTTATTCCGCTGACGGGTTTTCTCTGCATTTATCCCAACATCAGCACCAGGCAGTATCTGGCCAAACTGTGGAAACTGCTAAGCGATCCCCGAACCGTGGAAAATCTGGGACTGGTAGGCAAAAGCTACGGATCCGGGGCAATCAAGGTGGAGCCCGGCGCCCTGGCGAATTTGCCCGTGCCGGACGAATTGGCAAACCGTCTGAGGCTTATCCCGCCCTCGCCGCGCCAAACCTTGCCTTGCCTGAAACCGCAAAGCAGGCCAGCCCGCAAATAACTGCCGGCGCTGCCGCATTTACCGCGGCGTATTGCCTCATCCGGCCGGAAATACCTTTTCAAATTAGGTAAAATATACGCAAGGTATGCTTCTCTCGGATATAATTGCAGGCTTTCAACTGTCCGCTCCATCCGCCAATCCGGAAATCAGCGGACTGTCGCTCAACTCGGCCCGGATCGGGCCCGGCTGTCTGTTTTTCGCCATACAGGGCGCGAAAACCGACGGACATGTTTTTATTCCCGATGCCCTTGCGCGCGGCGCGGCGGCAATAGCCGCAACCCGGCCGCCGGAAAAGGAATTCGGGGCGCCGTATCTGCAAGTCGCCGACATGCCGGGCTTCATGGCGCATTGCGCCGGGACATTTTACAAACATCCATCGGCCGCGCTGAGACTGACCGGGATAACCGGCACGAACGGCAAAACCACCACATCCTATTTTTTTGAGTCCATCTGCTCGCAGGCGGGCGAAAAACCCGCCGCGGTCGGCACGATAAATTACCGGATAGCGGGCAAAGTAATTTCGTCCGCGCCAAACACAACGCCGGTAATAGTGGAACTGTCGGAACTGCTCGCCAAAGCGCGGGACGCGGGTTCAGGCTCGGCGGTTATGGAAGTGTCATCGCAGGCGATCGAGTCCGGCAGGATACTGGGGCTGGAGTTTGACGCGGCGGTGTTTCTCAACCTGTCGCAGGACCATCTGGACCATCACCGCACGATGCCCGCCTATTTCGCCGAAAAGAAAAAGCTTTTCTTGCAGCTTAACCAAAGCCCCAAGCAAAACAAAATCGCAGTGCTTAACGCCGACTCGCCGGAATCCGGCGCAATAGAGCGGGCGCTGAACCGGTCGGTGCGGCCGGTGTGGTTCGGGCTGAAAAACGGCAGGGGTTATTCCATCGCCGCCGTGAAACACACGCTGGACGGCTCGAGTTTTCAGATAACCGCTCCGGCCGGGAAAGCACTTTCCGCGCGCATAAACCTCTGGGGCGATCATAACGTGTCAAACGCGCTGGCGGCGTTCGCCTGTGCCGTGGAATCCGGCATAAAGCCGGAAACCGCGCTGGCAGGGCTGGCCGCCCTGCCCTGCGTGCCGGGCCGGATGCAGCGCATTGACCGGGGCCAGAATTTTCATGTGTTCGTTGATTTCGCGCACACGCCCGACGGACTGGAACAGACGCTGGCCAGCATCGCCCGCCTGAAAACCGCTAAAGTTTACACCGTGTTCGGCTGCGGCGGCGACCGCGACCGCGCCAAGCGCCCGCTTATGGCGCGCGTGGTGTGCGGCAGAAGCGATTTCGCGTTCATCACGTCCGATAACCCGCGCACGGAACCCCCGGAGCGGATTTTCGCGGATATCACCGCAGGGCTGGCGGAATCCGGCGCAACAGATTTCAGCGTCATCGATGACCGCCGCCGCGCCATCGCCGCCGCGCTGGCGCGGGCGCGGGAAAATGATATCGTGCTTATCGCGGGCAAAGGCCACGAACAGGGCCAGCTGCTGGCTGACCGGGTGCTCCCGTTCTGCGACGCCGCGGTCGCCCGCGAGGAACTGGACAAACTTGGAGGCGCTCATGCCGTTTAATCCGGAAACCGTAAAAGGACTGAAAGGCTGCGTGATAGGGTACGGGAAATCCGGAATTTCCTGCGCGCAGCTGCTACGCGACAACGGCTTTGAGGTTCTGCTTACGGAAGCGCGCGACTGGCAGCCCGGCAACCCGGACCCGGCAGAACTCGGCCCCGGCATAAAAACCGAATTCGGCGGCCATTCGGACGAGGTGCTGGAATGCGGCTTCGCCGTCAAAAGCCCCGGCATTCCGATGAACCGCCCGATTATCAGGAAACTGCTCGCCGCCAATATTCCCGTATTGAGCGAAATTGAAATCGCGCTCGCATTCGCGCCGGAAATAAAAATTTTCGCCGTAACAGGCACAAACGGCAAAACCACGACCACCACCCTGCTCGGCGACATCCTTAACCTCGCCGCGAAAAAATCCGGCCGGTTTCGCGTGCATGTGGCGGGCAATATCGGCACGCCGGTTTCGGTGCTGGCGCGCGAAATGCGCGAGGGCGACTGCCTTGTGATAGAAACCTCCAGCTACCAGCTGGAGGATTCGTCGGGTTTCCGCCCGAACGCCGCCTGCATCCTCAACATCACGCCCGACCATCTCGAGCATCACGGCACGATGACCGGGTATATCGCCGCGAAAAAAAAGATTTTCCGCGAGCAGACCCCGCAGGACTGCTGCGTGTTCAACGCGGCGGACGCGGTCTGCCTTGAAATTTCAAACGAATGCCCTTCGGAAGTGCTTTATTTCGCGCGCGAATGCATGGAATCCGTCCGGCTCGACGCGTTTTACGAAAACGGCAGGATAATATTCAACCTGCCGTCGGGCCGGCATGAAGCGGAGCCGCCGAAACTGCCGGGCATCCATAACATAGAAAACGCGATGGCGGCGGGGTTGATGGCCATTAACCGCGGCATTCCGCTCGACTGCGTGGAGGAAGTGTTCAGTTCGTTCCAGGGCGTGGAGCACCGCATCGAAACTGTCGCGGTGGTCAACGGCATAAAGTGCATTAACGACTCAAAAGCCACCAACGTGGACTCCACCAAAGTCGCGCTGGAATCGCTTGTTTCTGAAGAAAAGAATATCTGGCTGATCATGGGCGGAACCGACAAAGGCAACCCCTACGCGCCGCTGGAGCCGCTTATCCGCCAGTCGGTGCGGAAAATCCTCACCATCGGCCAGGCGGCGGACCGCATCGAGCACGAGCTCAACCTCTCCGCCGAAGTGGAAAACTGCGAAACCATGGAAAACGCCATTGAATTCGCTTTTGAAAACGCGAAAGAAGGCGATATCCTGCTGCTGTCGCCGGCCTGCGCTTCATTCGACCAGTTCACCAATTTCGAGGAACGCGGAGAACACTTTAAAAAACTTATTCAGGCGCGGCTGTAACCTGCCTCAAAACCTGAAAAAGAACCTCCGCGCGGCAAGCCCGCACTGTAAAACCTTATCCGGCAGAAAAAAAGGCGGGCACGGCAAGCCGCGCGGAATAACCGGCTTTAAAAAAGCCGCTCTCGCGCAAGCGCGCCCCCTTATTCCGGCCAGAACTCCGGCCGCCGGGGAGCCCTGCCGCGCTAGCCTTGCGAATTGGGATTAAGCAGACACTCGGCGCAGCGATACCCGGCGCGCCCCTTCTCAAGAACTCCCAGCACCTGCCGGGCGTATGCCGTAAGGGTAGGGTCACGCGCGCCCATCACCATGACCACGTCGCCGGGACGGGCGGCGGCGGCCAGATCGGAAATAATCTCCTCGCGGCACGCGATGAACCGCGCGTCGCGCCCGCGCCGGGCCAGTTCGGAAGCGAGAAAAGCCGACGAGATATCCTTCTCCACCGTGCCGCCGATATAATAAATCTCCGGGAACCAGACAATATCGTCCGCGGTAAGGCCGCGTTCGAACGATTCCACAAGTTCGTCGCGCAGCAGCTTCACCGGCGCATAGCCGTGCGGCTGATAAACCGTCAGCACCCGCTTGCCGCGCAAATGCGCGGCCGACAAAGCGGCTTCTATTTTAGCGGGATTATGCGCAAAATCGTCAATCACCTCCACCCCGCGGCTCACGCCTACGCTGTTAAACCGCCTGGCCACGCCGCTGAACCGGGCCAGCGCGCGCGAGCAGGTTTCCAGATCCGCGCCCAAAGCCGTGCAGACCGCCACGGCGGCCGCCGCGTTCTCGACGTTGTGCCTGCCGGGCTGAGATATTTCGAACTCCACCGTGCCGATCGAAAATCTGCTTTTAAAACCGTCCAGCCGGATGTTCACGGCCCGCGTGTCCCCGCCGTTGAGGCCGAACGATTTGGCGTGCTGCGCATAGCGGGCCAGATTCCGGGCGTCGGCGTTTATTATGAAATTGGCGCAGTTGGCGCGGAATCTGTCGAAATAGCCGTAGAGCACGTCCATTTCCTTGTGATCTTTGGTGATGTTGAGAAGCACCGCCGTCCGCGGATGATAATTGACGAACGACCCGTCAGACTCGTCCGCCTCTATCACCATGATATCGCTCTCGCCTCTGGCTACGTTGCCCACATAGCCGGCCTGCACAAGACTGATAATCGCCCCGCCCGTTATGACCGACGGGGATTTGCCGGCGAATTTCAGAATTTCATAAATCATCGCGGTCACGGTGCTTTTGCCGCTCGTGCCCGACACGGCCACCGTTTTATACCGGTTCACATGGGAGGCCAGCAGCTCCGCGCGGTGCACCACCTTCACGCCGAGTTCCCTGGCGCGGATGAAATCAGGGTTGTCCTTTTCTATCGCTGACGACAGCACCAGATAATCCAGCTCTTTCGTCACGCCCAGCCCGTTCTGTCCGCAGAGCCTGATATTGAGCGCGGCCAGCTTTTCCCACATCGGCAAGGCCGAAAAACCTTTATCGAGCAGCCGGTCGGACCCGGAAACCGTGTCCCCCCCCATGGCATGCAGCTGCGCCAGCGCGCTCATCCCTATGCCGCCTATTCCGGCGAAATGTATTTTAGCCATAAAATCCGGTGAAAAACGCCGCGCCTTGGCGCGGCGGAAATTGAAATTAAAATTCCAGCTTGGACAGATACGCCCGGCCGGAATCGCCCAGCACGGCAACACCCAGATCGCCTTTCTTCATATGCGCGGCGGCGTACTGCGAAACGCCCCACACCACCGCCCCGGATGACAGACCCCCGAATATGCCGCTGCCGGCGGCAAGCGGCCCGATGGCTTCAAAAGCGGGCTCGTCGGCGATGCCGATAATCTCGTCAATATACCGTTTCATCAGAACCGGCGTGTCGAAATCAATGCCCATACCCTCGATCCTGTAATGCCGGGGATGGCCGTTGGTGGAA
>JAQVSV010000007.1 GCA_028700325.1 Elusimicrobiaceae bacterium
GATTGCGAGTCGGGCGTGGATTTCCCCGATCTGGAAAAAATTTCCGCCGCGTACGGACTGCCGTTTTTCAGGATCCGCGAAAACTCGGAGCTGGCCCGGCAGATTTCCGCCGCGCTAGCCTACAAAAGCCCGTGCGTGTGCGAGATTATGGCCGATCCGCAGCAGGATTTCGAGCCGAAACTGTCGTCCAGAGCGCTGCCTGACGGGCGGATGGTATCCGCTCCGCTTGAGGATATGGCGCCGTTTCTGGAGCGCGCCGAGTTTCTTTCCAATATGATAATTCCGCCGTTGAAAGAGAGCTGAAGTTTGCCAAAATATATCGTAATTGACTGCGGCGCCAGGCGCCTGGCACGCGGGATTTATGAGCCCGGCGGGCCGGGCCTTACGGGTTTGGAAGTCTATCCGGTAAAAAACGCGGATCCGCTCGGGCTGGCGGCCCAGTTCAGGGCGGTGTGCGGCGCGGCGGCGGACGCGGCGGGCCGGACGGACGGCATTTTGCTCGCCGGTTCGCCCGAGGAATTTGTTCTGACGGATGCTGTCGGCGCGCCCGTGAGCGGTGTTTTTACCGGTGAAAATACGGTTCTGAAGCTGATAGCCGGCCCGGAAACCGCGCTTGACAGAATGCGCGCGGAGCTCGGCGGGAAATTTTCCGCCGCGGCAGGATTTAAGCTAAAGCCCGCCACGCCGTTTGCGGCTGCGGCCGGTTACGCCGCTTTTAAGCGGCTGTCGGGCAAACTGCGCGTTTTCACGCTGCCGCAGTGGTTTGCGTTTCACTGCGGAAGGTTCAACGGCAAGGTGCATGAAACGCTTGCGGCAGGACTGGGATTTTATGATATTTTCGAGCGGGAGCCGGCTGCCGGACTGATCGGTTTTGCGGAGAAATTTTCCGGCTGCGCCCTTGAATCCGGCCAGCCGGTTACTGATATCTCCGCCTGCGCGGAGTTTGACGGAGTGCCTGTTTATTCCGGCGTAGGCGCGGCTCAGTGCGCGGTGCTGGGAGCGGGGTGCAGGCCGGCGGAGTCGGTTTATATCGGTGTCGGTGCGGAAGCCGCGGCATTCGCCGTCGCGGTGCGCGCTCCCGATGCGGATATCCTGCCGTATTTTGACTGTATGCGGCTGTCGGCGGTTTACGGTCTGCCGGGGAGCAACGCGGCAAGGTGTCTGCTGGCGGAATTCGAGCCGGAACAGGATGCAGGTGTTTTGCTGTCGTCGGTTACGGCCCGTCAGGTCGAGGCAACGGGCGGGCGGCAGGTATCAAGCGGCGAAACCGCCGGTTTGTCCGGCGGGGGGATTGCCGCGGACCGGGCGGCGGAAGCGCTGAATGGTCTTGCCGTCAGTTACGCCGTCGCCGCGCGCGGCATTGCGCCCGGCGGCGGGCTGGAACGGTGCCTGCTGGGCGGCGAGCCGGCGCGCAGCTGGCGCGCGCTGGGAGAAATGCTGGAGCGCGAACTCAGGGTTGAAACGCAGATCGTGCCGGCCCGCAATGAAGTCCTTTCAGGGCTTTGCCGCCTGGCGGACGGTTTTTAACAAGGATTTTGACAAATATCAGGGAGGCATTATGAACTCGTTGGAAATCAAGATGGTGGACGCGCTCAGGGATTTGCGCGAAAAGCATGGCGTGGTGGGCATCAAGGCGGAATTTGAGGCCGAGGGCACCCGCATGGAGGAAGCGCTGCGGCTTAAAGAGGTTATTACCCGCGCGGGGCTGGAGCTGAGCCTTAAAATAGGCGGCTGCGAAGCGATAAAGGATATGTATGACGCCCGGTCTATAGGAACGGCGCGGATAATCGCGCCGATGATTGAATCGGCTTACGCGCTGAAGAAATTCATGCAGTCGGGCAAGCTGGCTTTTCCCGTTGAAGAGTACGAGAATATGGAGCTTGGCATCAACGTCGAAACCATGCAGACGGTGAACAATCTCGACGATATTCTGGCTTCGCCCGCCGCAAAGGAACTGGATTTTGTGGTGATAGGCCGGGTGGATCTGTCCGGTTCCATGGGACTGGACCGCGACTCGATAAATTCCGAAGCGGTGTTCAAGCCCGTTTATGAAATCTGCGACAAATGCCAGCGCGCGGGCCTGAGGGTGGGGATCGGGGGCGGGGTGTCGGCGGATTCGCTGGATTTTTTCCGCAATCTGCCCAAAGGCTCTCTTTCCTATTATGAAACCCGCAAGGTGATTTTCGCCGTGCCGCAGGGGCTCGGACAAAACGCTCCGGACGGCATTTTAAAGGCGGTCGGTTTTGAACTGATGTGGCTCAAGAACAAGCGGAACTATTACGGCGCGATTTATGAAGAGGACGCGCACCGGATAGTCATGCTGGAAGACCGCTACAAGAACATGATCGTTTCGGCAGGCGGAAAATACGAGTAGCCGGGCGTTCCCGCGTCCTGCCCCGCGCGCGGGCTGACTCGGGGGCAGGACGGCCAGGTCTTGCAGCCCTCCGGACTCAGGGTCCAATGGGTGATGCGGAGAGGCCGGTCCATATGGGATAATAAACACAAGCCCAGACGTCAAAGACATATTGCCGCGCGGGGGACGCATGAAGAAAATCTTATTGATGTTGTTTGCGGCGTTGTTTTCAGGCGGCGCCGCGGCGGTTGTCGGGCTGATGTCAAATGGCGCGTTCGCCACCGATGTGCTGAAAGTCACAAGAGTCAGTTTTCCTAAAAGTTTTAAAAACGCGCTGCCGCAAAATGCGGATCCGTCAAAAATGACGGCTTTTGACATTCTTGAACACGCCTACGCGAAAAGCAAATTTGTGCAGCCGCCCTATCTGCATACTTATGTGGGCGGGTGGGCGTTTTCGGCGGACCGGCCCGACGATAAAATGAAATTCTATCTGCTGGGCCAGAACCGGCCCGCGCAGTCGCCGGGCTATGATGATGTTTTCAATGGCGACGGGTTCCGGGTTGCGGCGGTATATTCCAAATCCGGCAGGGAAACAGGGCCGGAGGCGCTGCGCAGAATTTTCCTCAATATCCACAATGACATACTGCCCTGCACTACGGAGGGCAATGCGCTCAATCTTTCCAGCAGGGCCAGCCCGGACGACAGATTTTCCGTGCGGATTTTTTATCACCCGGACGGCTGGTGTTTTATCGTCCGGCACAGCAAGGCCGGGCAGGTCGTGGCGTACGCCTGTCTGGACGAGTATATAAAATAGCGCGGGAGAATTTATGCGTAAATCATTGCTGCTTGCCGGGGTGTTTCTTGTGTCGGGTTGCGCATTCGCCGGAGATACCCATGCCGTAGTCAAACTCGGGTTGCCGCCGGAATTTGCGAACGCATTGCCGGCCAGTGAAGCAGGTATGCGGGAACGGACCGCTTTTTCTATTCTAGAACGGGTTTATAAAGAGGGCTCGCTTCCACGGAAAAACGAGCTGAACGCCGTCTGGGGCGGACATGCGTTTCCTTCCGGCAGGCAGAATTCCGCCGTGAATTTTTATCTGGTCGGACGCCAGATTTATTTCAGCATGATCATAACCGACAAATTCGGGTTTGGCCGGTACGGCCCGCCCAGAAACCCGCAGTTTTCGGTGATGGCGGTGTATAAAAGATTCGGAACCGCGACTTGCGTAAAACTCAAGGAACGGTTCAAGAAAAACGAAAATGTGCTGATGCCATTGGCGGCGGAAGGCGCCGATTCCATGTATGCCGCCAGCAAAGACAATTTGCAGGATCGGTTTTACCTGCGCAGGTACGGTAGCTATCTGGTCGTCAAACATACCCGCAACGGCAAAACCGCGGCCTACGCTTACCTTTTCTACCGGCTTGACCACGAGGGCCTGAGCGAAGAGGATTTTACGCAGGAACCGTTCAATGAAGCCGAATAACCTGAAAAGTCTACCGGGCAGTATGATGTTTTGATGGTGTTCGCCGCCTCCCGTATGCAATATGGTTTTTGCGTCCCGGCCTGACCTAATAATTCACAGTAGCAGCTTTGTCGCGCCGTGTTTTTTTGCCGGTTGATATTCGCATGCGGTTCCGGTGCAAGCTGTGTTCTGCGGCATACGCGCGTCTGCGGGTGAAAAAATCCGGGAAATCATAATGCCGCAGGGAGGTTCTGAAACGCCATGGGCCTAAAGGCCTATGTGGCATTAGGACTTGCGGGCACTTGACATTCACGCCGATTAACCCGATACTATACATTAGGGATTTCCCTGTTCGGCTTTGCCGGGTTTCACCGGGGCAGGCGCGGATATAAGCGTTTGCCCGGGGTTCGGATGGAAAGCGCGGACGGGAAAGAAGATTTTTTTGTATAGAGGACGGCAGATTTTATGAGGACATACAAACATTGGCTGTCAATTCTTGCATGTATAGCGCTGAGTCTGGCGTTCGCGTGCGAGAGCTTGCTTGCCGCGCAGACTTCCGGCGGCGCGCTTCTGGGGTTTGAATATGAGGCGTATACCCCGTTCACCGGCGAATATTCAAATGCTACGCAGCGTGAAGCCTGGCGCAACACCATGGTTCAGATGCTGAAAAGCGCGGGGCAGGGTGAGAGCGCGACGGATATTGGGCGGTGTGCCGCATTCAAAACCGGCAAAAAGGCTTTTTCCAGCTGTATTCTGGAATTCGCGCCGTATCTGACGGCCGATGACATGTCGAACATTTACCGGGGTGTGACCAACACCGCTTTTGAAAGCGGCAGTTTTGCCGCTCCGTCTGATAAAACAGTTCTTACGCCGGCGGCGGCTTTGTTCATGTACGCTGACACCCTCAAGCCTTCCGGCCGCGCCTATGCCGATGCCGAACCCCCTTTTGTGGCGCGCCAGTACAGCGCCGACGGCGGCACGAGCGATTACACGAAGGAAGAATTGCTTTCGCTGCTTACCCGGGTTCGCAAAGATATTGCGCCCTGCTCTGACATATCCGCAAAAAACTGTGATCCCGTGTATGCCGATGTGGCGTGGTTTGTTGACAAGCGCGGGCTTGCTGCCGACAGTACCGCAAAAAACATGCTGCTTAACGCCGACAGGCTTAAAGCTGATCTGGCCATGAACGCCCATGTGGCGAAAGCTGTTGCAAAAGATGGCGATTACCAATCAATATTAAGCGGCGCGTTTTCCGATCCGGTTTTGTCCGGCTACTTCAAGTTTGACGCCAACAAATACGCCCAGGCCAATAAAACCGATTATAGCCGGTTTGTTTCGAGACTGGGCAAGTATTACAACGCAAATTCCTTGTCACCTGATAAGGTGTCAAGCGTGGTCGGCAATTCCGCGTCGGCTCAGAAAGCTGTGAAAGGCGCGGCACCTGTGGTGCAGACCCCTTCAGATTCGAAGCAGTCCGCCGCATCAGCTTCCCGTGCCAAGGGAAAAACCGGAAAGAGCAAGAATGCCGGCGAGAGAATTGCCGATGCCGCAGGCAGCGAGAGTGACGGTGACAGTGAATCGGTTTCCGAGAAAGGGCAGGAAAAATATGCGGCGGGTTATTCCTCTGTATATGGTCCGTCAGGTGTTTCCGGAAGCACCCAGAATACCACCAATCCTTATGGTTCCAGCAGCATGTTTGGCAACATGTCCGGCAATAAAAATGGTATGAGTGGCATGTCTGGCGGTATGTCGTCCGGCATGGGTGGTGGCGGAGGCGGTATGTCGTCCGGCATGGGCGGCGGCGGAGGTGGCGGAGGAGGAGGCATGTCGTCCGGCATGGGCGGTGGTGGCGGTTCTCCCCAATCTGTTGCTGCGCCTGGTGTGGGCGGAAGTCGTGCAATGGCCGCAAATTTAAATGCTTTCATGGGCGGAGGTCCGCATAGCGGCGGTTCTTCCGGCCCGGCTTCAAGCCGTGAAGCGAAAAAGCCGAAAATTTCGCAAGATTATTCACTGGGAAATTCAGGTCAGGCCATTGCGCCAGGCGCGAGTGTTGCCGGTCCGGCAGATGATGCTGAGAAATCAGCACGGCATAAAATGCCCGCTTTGCCTTCACCGTTCGAAACGCTGAAGGCGGTTATGGCTAAAAGAGCTGAAAGCACGCCGGCGGTTTCACCGGCGCCGGAAGATAAAAACGGGTTTGATGATTTTGCGGCTTTTGATTTCGGTGATTTCGGCGGCGGAGGCGGTGGTTTTTCCGGCGGTGATTTCGGAGGGTTCGGAGAAGCGGATTTTTCGGGATTTGGCAATACCGGGTCTTTTGGCGCGGTGGCCGCCGCGGGTGACCCCTGGAGCGAAAGCCCCGACGGTTTTAACAAGTTGTCCGGCGAATTTCCAATGCTGAACGATCAAACCGATCCTTTTGCCGATTTTGAAAGCGCGGGTAATTATCAGGCAGCGGCTGTTGCCGCCAGGGATCCGTGGGAGTCGGTATGGGATTCGGAGGCTGATTCCCCGGCTGCGGCCATGCCGGGCGGTTCGGTTAAACCCGAGGCCTATGCGATGAATTTTTCCGGCGATAAGCAGGGCGCTGTCGAACTTCCTGTAAATCTTGCCGTGCATTTAAACAAAGCGATGTCCAATCTGGAACTGAAACGGTATCCCGCAGTGTTGAAAGAATGCAACGCGGTGCTTGAGCGGGTTCCTGATAATGTGCAGGCTCTTACTCTTACCGCTTCGGCTTATATGGGTATGGACGAGTACGGAAGAGCTTACAATTCGGCTTATCGGGCTGTCGCGGCGGATGCCAATTCCGAGCAGGCGCTTGCCGCGCGCAGCATGGCGGCCGAGAAACTGGATAAATATAAGGAAATGCTGGGTGATTTGAAAGTGCTGGCTGAATTAAACCCTGACAGGTATAACGAAAAATTTCAGAAAGCAATTCTGATTTATGCCGCGGAGCAGGCGCCGGAATTTCTGGTATATTCCGATGGCAGGCATGCCAGGCCGGCGGTTGCGGCTGTTGGCGGCGGGGCTAAAATGTCACACGCGCTTAAATGGGTGCTTTCGATTATCCTGTTGGGTGGCGCGGCGATGCTGCTGTCGTTCGTGCTGCCCAAAATGCTGCCGCAGGACAAGGAATTTGCCATGGCGGGGCCTGACATGGCGGCTGCGGGCGTGACCGCGGTGCTTAATCAGGGCTCGTCCGCCGTGCGCAACAAGGATGACGAGGACGAGTTCTCCGGTACTATTGTCGGCGGCAAATACCGGATCAAAAACATGATGTCGGAAGGCCTTTACGGCAAAGTGTTCCACGCGGTTTCGCTTAGTTACGGTTTGCCGGTGGTGATACGCGAAATAGAGGGTTTGTCCGCTCGTTCGGCGGAGCGCGTGGAGTCCATGTTCGCCAAATTCACGCCGCTGCGGCATTTGAATATTGCCGAGACGCTGGGTGTGATAAAAGAGGATTCTTCGCTGTATATCGTGTCCGAGCTTATTGAAGGCACTTCGCTGCACGCGTTGCTCGAAAAACAGGACAGGTTGCCGCTAAGAACCGCTCTGCCGATATTTAGGAATATCAGCAAAGGGCTTGATTTTCTGCATTCGCGCAATAACGCGAACGGCGGGCTGCATCTGTCGGATGTGATTCTGGACGGCGATGAGGGGTTTTGCCGGATTGTCAATGTGGGCCTGGGCACCATTATCAGGCGCGACGGCGGCATTTACAAGGCTTACATGGCGCCTGAGGGGGTTGCGAAGGGATTCTCAGTCCAGTTCGATATCTATTCGATGGGTGTCTGCCTGTACAAAACGCTGACCGGAGTATTGCCTGTCGGCAATTACCGGCTTCCCAGCGAAATGGTGCCCGCGCTGCCGAAAACCGTTGATACTCTGATTGCTCAGGCGTTGGCGGCTGATCCTCAGGAACGGCTTGATTCTGTCAGCGAGTTTTATAACCTGCTTTCCCAGGCCGCGGACGAAGCGGGTGCGGCAGGAGCGGATAACGCCGGTTTGTCTGCGCTGCCGGCGGGCGCCGCCGGGGTTGAGGTGCCCGCGCCCAAAGAGGCTGGTATGCCTGAATCGGCGGCGGAAGCCATGCTTTCGCCCGCGCAGGATGCCGCTCCCAAAGCTCGTGGGCCGCGGCCGGCGCTCAAGCCCAGACTTAAAGTAAAAACGCTCGATATCCGCAAGCTGCTGCATGTGTTTTCGAGCGCAAAAGAAGACGGCCCGATTGAAAATGGGCGGGTTACCGGATTGAAAGAAACCGCCGCCGATACTGAAAAAAAAGTCTGACCGCAGTTGCACCTGTAAAATGAATAACCCCCGGCGCAAGCCGGGGGTTTCGTTTTATGCAGACTGGCGTTTGACTCGCCGGGCGCTCGCCTCCTGCTGGGCGCCTGCCGGGCTTTCCGTTGACAAAACGCCGTCAGAGTTTCAGGGCCGAGGTGTCGGGCAGGGTGCGGTAGAGCGCGTGAAAAAGCGCGATTGCCGCGGAGGCGGACAGATTGAGCGAACGCACGTCGCCGGAAACGGGGATTTTGAACAGCCGGTCGCTGTAATCAAGGTAGATGTCCGGCGGCAGGCCGGCCGATTCGCAGCCGAAAACGAGGCAGCTGTCGGGGTGGTACTCGGCGGTCCAGAAACTGCGTGCGCCTTTCGTCGAGAAAAAAATCAGCCGGTCGCGCGGGAATTTCCGGAGCGTCATAAACTCTCCGAAATCGGCATATCGGAAATATTGCAGTTTAGGCCAGTAATCCAGTCCGGAGCGGCGGATGGCCTTGTCGTTAATGTCGAAGCCGAGCTTGCCGATCAGGTGCAGGGTGCTTGCGGTCGCCACGCAGGAACGGCCGATGTTGCCGGTGTTAAAAGGTATTTCGGGATTGACAAGCGCGATATGCATGGTTATATTTTATAAATTAAAAACCCGGAGCGGTATGCTCCGGGTTTTTCGGGTTTTTAGCCGGATACGGTCATTCTTCCCATTTGATAAACATAGGCGTGAACGGGTGCGGAATATTTTCATGCCGAGGAATAACCCGTAACGCGTAGTCGTGCCGGCCGCTGTGCTCGGCGGGCAGGGTCAGTTCGTAGAGCTGGGCGTCGCCGTCGGTTCCGGCGTGGCGCATTTCGAACGGTTTGCCCTGTATCTCGCCGTGGTAGTCTATCTGGCCCAGATACAGCTGTACCGACACGTCCTGCGGGGCCAGTTCGCCCAGCCAGACTTTCGCGGTGCAGTGTATTGCGTCGCCGGCCAGTATTTCAACCTTCTGCCGGGTGGAGGCGGAATTGTTCACGATATGCACTTTTGACCAGTTTTCCGCGATTTTATTGCGCCAGGCGGCTGTTTCGCGCGCGTTGTTCTGGGCCAGCATGGTTTTGCCGTAGCGGTGTGCCGGAATGTACATGGTGTTGTAATATTCCCTCACCATGCGGTGCGTATTGAACACCGGCGCGATTTTCCGCACCGAGCGTTTCATCATCCTGATCCAGCGGACCGGAATGCCGCTTGCGTCAATATCGTAATAAAGCGGTGCGATCTCTTTTTCAATCAGGTTGCAGATGGCTTCGGATTCCACGTTGTCGCGTTCGTCATCGTCATTGTAATGCTCGGAGCCGCCCACCGACCAGCCCACGTCGGGCGTGTTCGCTTCGCCCCACCAGCCGTCCACTATCGAAAGATTGAGCACTCCGTTGATGGAGGATTTCATGCCGCTCGTGCCCGACGCTTCCATAGGCCGCACGGGGTTGTTAAGCCACACGTCAACGCCCTGTGTGAGATAGCGCGCCACGTTCATGTTATAGTCTTCGACAAACAGCAGTTTGCCCTTAAACCGTTCGTCCTCCATCAGCCGCGCGATGAATTTGACCAGTTCCTTGCCCAGCGTGTCGGCCTGATGCGCTTTGCCCGCGAAAACGAGCTGGATAGGCCGCTGCGGGTTGTTCACTATCCGCGCCAGGCGGTCGAGATCCCGGAAGATCAGGTTGGCCCGTTTATAAGTGGCGAACCGGCGCGCAAACCCGATTGTAAGGGTTTTGGGGTCGAGCATGCGGTCTACGGCTTCAAGCACCGTAACGTCCGCGCCGAGGCGCTGCATCTGCCGTTTATAGCGCAGGCGCGCCATTGCGATGAGTTTTTCCTTGCGGATTTTGTGGGCGGCCCAGAATTCTTCGTCCGGGATGGAGTCAATCGCGTCCCATTTAATGACGTCGGCGGGATTATGGATTGATTCGGCCGACCCGTCGCCCATATACTTGCTGTAAAGCGAAATATGCTCGTGCGAGATCCATGACGCGGTGTGCACGCCGTTGGTTATGCTGCCGATCGGGATTTCCGTGAACGGCAGTCCCGGCCAGACCCGCCGCCACATGTCGCGCGAAACATCGCCGTGCAGTTTGGAGACGCCGTTGGCGTAAGCGCACATCCTGAGCGCGAGCACCGTCATGCAGAAGGTGGCCGAATCGGCGCTTTCTTTGCCCATGTCAAGAAACTTGTCCCAGTTGATGCCCATTTGCCGGGTGTAGATCTCCATGTAGCGGCGCACCAGCTCCGGGTCGAAATGCTCGTTTCCCGCGATAACGGGGGTGTGGGTGGTGAATACGGAGCTGGCCCAGACCGTTTCACGCGCTTGGTCAAATGAAAGCTGTTTTTCCGCCATGATCTGGGCCGCACGTTCCAGCAGCAGAAACGCGGAATGGCCTTCGTTGATGTGATACACCGTGGGGGTTATGCCCATAGCCCTGAGCGCGCGAACTCCGCCGATCCCCAGCACTATTTCCTGCCGGATGCGGGTATTGCGGTCACCGCCGTAGAGCTGTTCGGTGATAGTGCGGTGGTAGGGCGGATTTTCAGGAAGATTGGTGTCGAGCAGATAAAGCGACGTGCGCCCGACCGGTACCCGCCATATGCGCGCGCGAATATTTTCCGATCCGAGCGGCACCTCCACCGTCAGCGGAACACCGTCCCGGGTGTGGATGAGCTCTACCGGCATGTTGGCCCAGTCGTTCTCCGGGTGGCGTTCCACCTGCCAGCCGTCGCGGTTGAGTACCTGCTGGATATAGCCTTTCTGATAAAACAGCCCCACTCCGATCAGCGGCAGGCCGAGGTCGCTGGAACTTTTAAGATGGTCGCCGGCGAGCATGCCCAATCCGCCGGAATACATCGGCAGGCCTTCCCCTATGCCGAACTCCATGGAAAAATATGCGACAAGCGCGTCATTTTCCTGCGGAGCATGGTTGTCGGTGAACCAGGTTTTCCGGTTCTTGTAGTCGTCAAACACCCGTTTGATGTTTTGCAGTTTGGCTAAAAATTCGTTATCCCGGCTGAGTTCCGCGATGCGTTCCTCGCCCAGACTGCCCAGCACCCATTTCGGATTGCGGTGCGAGCGTTTCCATAGCGGATCGTTCATGCTTACGAACATGAGTATCGCGTCCCAGTTCCAGGTGAACCACATATTCTGGGTCAGTTCGCCCAGCGCCTGCAGATTGTCCGGCAGTTTGGGCGTGACATTGAAGGAATGAATTTTCATTGGTTCCTCTCCGCGTGTAATTTCCCGGATAAAGCGCGCTCGGTTGTGTGCTGCGGTATTATCTCGGCTGTGAAAAGTATACAAAAATATGAAAACGCCTTCCTTGATGCGATCCGGGCGTCAAATATGCCATGTGGCGGGATTTCAGCCTGCACAATGCGCAGTGCGGCTAATGGCTGTCGAAATAGGTATAATCTCTATGTGTTGTGGAATGGGGGAAGGAAATGAAACCAGCATTTGGATTTATTGTCGCGACAAGCATAGGTTTGTTTGCGGGAGTTTCCGCCTTCGCTTATTCGCCTGCCGGGTACCCCGGCGCGGTGTGATGCCGGGGTCAAGTTTGCCTGGCCGTATTATACCGAGCTGTATGAATATTCACCGCGCCACAAAATAAACGCAAACAGCCATTGCCGTGGCTAAAAACAGAATTCTTGTTTTATGAAGCCCGGCGGTATTGAGTCCGGCCATAGCTATATGCTCCCCCCGATTGCTGGTGACGGTTCGTTCCCGCGGTTATTTGGCGGTTGTCGTGGTGCTGGCCTTGACAGCGGCGGTTTCCGCCGCGCCGGTCATGGTTATGCTTGAGGCGCGCAGAACGTTCGTGAACGGAGTTTCATTCAGTGTCAGTTTTTCCTTGAATATTCCGCAGGCGATCACTTCCCGGCTTGTGTCCGCCGCAAGTTTGCGGAAATAAACAATATTGATCGAGGCTCCGTTATTGTCGAGCGTGGTTGTGTAGCCCGGCGCTTTGCCCGCGAGCGTTGTTATGCCGCCGCCCAGCCGGCCGCTTGCGCAGACCTGTTTGCCGTGATAGGCGGCGGGCGTTTTGGCGATAACGTCGGCTCCTGTGACACCGCTCACTTTTTCGACCGCCTGGCAGGGGGCGGCGAAAAACGCGGCGGCGGTCAGTACAAGTGCTTTTTTCATGGGTTTTTCTCCTTGAAGATTTAATTTAGATAGGGGTTTTGACGAGCTTCCGTTTTTCACAGGCTGCGCGGTTGCCCATATCGCAGGCGTCGTCGTAATCCTGCAGGGCCGCTGCGGCGTCATCAAGCAGTTCATAAAGCATAGCGCGGTAAAAATAGCAGTCGGACGGGTCAAAAAGATTTTCATTGGACGGACGGTTTATGTCCGGCTTTGCCTGCCTGATTGATATGCATTTATTGAAATCCGCCAGCGCGGCGTCGGTTTGCCCGTTATTTAATTCGATCTGCCCGCGCCGGCCGTACACTTCGGCGGTGATATTGGTGGCGGGCGGGGTGTGGGAGGCGTCTTCGGGATCAAGATAGCCGGCGTAGTCCGCCAGCGCGGCCGTAAACGCTTTCTGCATAAACTGGCACGAGCCCTGCGCCGCCATATAATCCCGGTTATCCGCGCCGCCCATGATTTTAGCCTCGTCAATGTCGGCCAGCCCCTCGGCGGAATTGCCGCGCAGGCAGTAAAGCACGCCCCGGTTTAGAAAACTCTTTCGCATGATGGAGGCGTGCCGCGCGGGGTAGGCGGTTTTTATGGCCTGATCAAAATCGGCGAACGCTTTGTCGTTATTATGAAAACATAATCCGTACAGAAGCGCGCGCTGGTAGTACAGTTCCGCGCGTTCGCTTTTGCCGCAAAGTTTGAGCGCGCGGGAAATTTCGTGCTCTGACTTGGCGCATTTCCCCTGCAGCTGATAAATGCGGGAAAGCAGTTTTGCCGCATCAAGCGCTTTGGGGTTTGCGGCGATGGCCCAGCGCAGGTCCGACGCGGCTCTGTTCCAGTCTTTCATGTGCGCATAAACCGCTCCGCGTTTTTCAAAAAGCTGGCCTTTGAGCTTTTTGCCGTATCCGGGCCGCCATCTGCCCAGTGCCTGGGTGTAGAACGGCAGTTTCCCTTCTTCAGAAGGTTCCAGATCGCCCTGCAGAAGCAGTTTTTCGTAACTGGTTCTCTCCCGGTCTTCCCGGAATTCCGCTTCCTGCTCCGCCCGTATTTTTCGCAGAGCCCGTGCCGACGGCCCCGCCGGCGCGGCGCTGGCGGGCGCGGTGCTGACGGCGTTAATGCCCGACACAGTCTGCATTGCGGCGGCCGGAGCGCCTGCGGAGGCGTCCGTTCCCGCAGGCGGCACGGAACTGACGGTTACCGCCGCGGTTGACTGCACGGCGTCCTGCACCGGCTGGGCGCATACCGCGCCGGGCAGAGCAGCCAGCGTTATGAAAAACAATCTGATTCTCACCACGTCACTTCCTGTCGAAAAACGGGTTTTTCCCGGTAGCCGAAAGCGGAAATCCGAACACGATTTTGGCGTCCGGCCCCAATAACCCCAGTTCCATCGCAGCCTGCCCTATAGTATACATTACTCTGGTGTCAACGCGCTCGTCCGCGGCGGCCGCCGCGGCTGACCCGAGCGCTATGCCGAGGTTGACGACGCCGAACACGCACGGCGCTGCCTGCGGTTTCTCGGCGCACGAGGCAAACCCGCACATCCCGCATTTTTTAAGGCCGCGCGGCCCGGTTGACGCACCGACAAGCACCACGCAGGAACTGGCGGCCACGTTATCTGCGTCGCGGCTGAAAAAAGGAATTCCATGCCGCGCGGCCAGTTCGCGCATTTTCGCGGCCAGAGCGGCGAGATCGTCGCCGTCAAGTTTCGCGATCAGCAGATTGTCTATGCCGTGCGCTTTTGGAGCGGTGCGGGCAGCCGTCATAAGTTTATCCGCGACAGAGAGCAGATGCGCCGTCCGATTGTTTTCTTCGGTTATCATCATTGCCGTTACCCCTCGGTAAAGAATATGTACCGCACAACAAAAACCAGCGCCAGCGCCCACGCTTCCCAGGACACTTCTTTGCGGCCGCCGGTCAGCAGTTTTAAAACCGGATAGCTGATAAAGCCGATTGCAATGCCGTCGGCGATATTATAGGTGAGCGGGATCAGCGCGATGATAAGAAAGGCCGGCACGAATTCGGAAAATTCAGCCCAGTTGATATGCCGAACTCCGCTCATCATAAGCGCGCCCACCATAACCAGAGCCGGCGCGGTTACCGGCTGGATGACGAGCTTGCCCGGCAAGGTTACCGTGCCGCCGAACATTGTCAGCAGCGGCGAGATGAACAGCGCCAGCAGGAAGCAGAGTCCCGCCGTTACCGCGGTCAGGCCGGTTCGTCCGCCCTGCGCGATGCCGGTGGAGCTTTCGATATAGCTGGAAACGGTTGAATTGCCGAGCATAGCGCCCGCCGTGGTTGCCAGCGCGTCGGTCATCAGCGCGCGCGGAATGTTTTTGAGAGTGCCTTCCCTGTCCACCAGCCCGGCCTGCACGCCCAGGCCGATAAGCGTGCCCATAGTGTCGAAAATCATCATAAACAGCAGGATCAGCACCACTGACAGCGTCTGCCAGCGCCATAAACCGGAAAAATCAAACTGAAACAGCGTCGGCGTTATGGAAGGCGGCATGCTTATTATCCCGCCGAACTCGATCGTGCCCATAATCCAAAGCGCGGCGGCGGTAGCGGTCATGCCCCATAAAATCGCGCCCGGGACTTTCCGCCCGAACAATCCCGCCGTAAGGAAAAATCCGCAGATTCCGGCGAGCACTTCCGGCTGATGTATGGGGCCAAGCTGCACGAGCGTAGCCTGATTCGCCGTCACCAGCCCCATTTCTTTCAGCCCGATAAAGGTTATGAACAGCCCGATTCCGGCGGAGATGCCGAATTTCAGCGAAGCGGGAATCACCGCAATGAGGCGCTGCCGTATTTTCGTCAGGTTAAGCGCGAAAAACAGTATGCCCGACACCAGCACCATTGACAGGCCCTGCCGCCAGCTGTACCCCATGCCCAGCACCACTGTATATGCGAAAAAGAAATTCTCGCCCATCAGCGGGGCCTGCGCGATGGGCAGTCTGGCGACCAGCCCCATCATCAGGCAGGCCAGCGCGCTTGCAATGCAGGTGGAGGTGAACACTGCGCCTTTGTCAAGTCCGGCCGCGCCCAGTACCTGCGGCTGGACGAACAGGATGTACGACATCGCCAGAAAAATGGTTATCCCCGCGGAAATTTCGGTTCTGAAAGACGAGCCGTGTTTTTCCAGTTCAAAAAACTTTCCAGCCTGTTCAAACATAATGGTACTATAGCAAGTTCTGACCGGCACGGCAATACAAAGGCTGGTCTAGCCCGGGATTTTCCCGGCGCGGCGGGCTGATCCGCCGGGCTTCGTTTTTTAAGGCAGGTTGTAACAACCCTGTACGCCGCCGCGGCATTTATAAATTCCGCTCACAAAAATACGCGCTGGCCGGCACGGCATAATGATTGCCGGCATGGCACAGCTCAAGCAGGGGGATGGAGCGTGTAACCCTGCGCAAGCCGGGTAAACGAATTTTGGATCAAAAGAAACCCACGGCTTGCCGGTAAAGCGTAATAACAACCGGCAGGCCAATGGCACAGCCGGGGGGAGGTTCCGGTGTTGCCGGGGCAGTAAAAACCCCGCCTTGCGGGCGGGGTTTTTTTGAGCAGGACAAATGCTTCAGTTTTGCGATTTTACGAACGAGAACCCTTTTTCCAGCGCTTTTTTATTAAGTTCCAGCGCTTCCGGTTTGGCCCGCTTGAATACTTTCGGCATGGCTTTGGCGATGGCGTCGGTTGAAACCGCGCCCGTCGCCGCGGCGAACACGCCCAGCATCAGCAGGTTGCCCACTTTGGGCGAGCCCGCTTCTTCGGCCAGCTCGTTGAACGGCACCGAAATGATCTTTATGTCCGTGCGCTTGGGCGCGGTGCGCACGAGCGAGCTGTTGATGATAAGAATACCGCCTTCCCGCACGAGCGGCTCGAATTTGGAAAGCGACGGCTCGTTCATCACGATCGCCACCGTCGGGTTCGAAACGACCGGGGATGACACTTCCTTGTCGGAAATCACCACCGAGCAGTTTGCCGTGCCGCCGCGCATCTCCGCGCCGTAGGCCGGGAACCAGCTGACGTTCCTGCCTTCGATCATGCCCGCGTAGGCCAGCAATACTCCGGCCGAAACCACGCCCTGCCCGCCGAAACCTGAAATTCTTATTCCGTGATACATTAGTTTGCACCTCCGTTATCGTCGCGGAACACGCCGAGCGGATAAAACGGCAGCATGTCCGCGCGCAGGCGTTTCATTGAATCAACCGCGTTCATGCCCCAGTTGGTCGGGCAGGTGGAAAGCACCTCGACCAGCGAAAAGCCTTTTCCGTTAACCTGGTTCTCAAAGGCTTTCCTGACCGCTTTTTTCGCCTTGATGATATTGGCGGGTGTGTCAATGGAAACACGCTCGAGATAGCGCGCGCCGGTAAGAGTAGCCAGCAGTTCGCAGACCCGGATCGGGTAGCCGTTCACTTTCGGATCGCGGCCGAACGGGGCTGTTGTGGCTTTCTGCCCGATGAGCGTGGTGGGCGCCATCTGGCCGCCGGTCATGCCGTAGATCGTGTTGTTTATGAAGATGATCGTGATGTTTTCGCTGCGCGCGGCGGAGTGGATCGTTTCCGCCATGCCTATTGACGCCAGATCGCCGTCACCCTGATACGAAAACACGATGTTTTCCGGTTTCGCACGCTTAAGGCCCGTCGCTATGGCGGGGCCTCTGCCGTGCGGGCCCTGGATCATGTCGAAGTCGAAGTAGCTGTCGCAGAATACCGCGCAGCCGACCGGAGCTACTCCGATACACCGGTCCTTTATCGCCAGCTCGTCAATGCTTTCGCCTACCAGCCGGTGCACGATCCCGTGCCCGCAGCCGGGGCAGTAGTGCATATGTTTTTCAGTAAGGCTTTTGGGCCTGCTGTTGATCGGGTTCATTTGTCGCCTCCGCAGCCGCAGCCGCAATCGCATTGCTTGCCCGCGAGGATTTTCCCGGCCTGCTCGATGATTTCCGCACCGGTCGGCACGCCGCCGCCCGGCCGGGCGTGCAGATGCACGGGCACCGCGCCGTTGACGGCGAGGCGCACATCTTCCACCATCTGTCCCAGGCTCATTTCCACCGTCAGCACGGCTTTCGCCTTTTTGGCGGCCCTGGCCAGCTGGCCCGACGGGAACGGCCACAGCGTGATCGGGCGGAACAGCCCCACTTTCAGCCGCTTTTCGCGCGCGCAGTGCAGCGCTTCGAGGCAGGCGCGCGATGAAGTGCCGTAAGCCACTAAAATAATATCCGCGTCGCCGGTGTCGCGCTCTTCCCAGCGCGCTTCGTTCTTTTCTATTTCCGCGTAGCGTCTGGCCCGAGCGTTGATCAGTTTTTCCAGTTCCCCTTCGCGCAGATCGTAGGAGTTGACCAGTCGTTTCGCGCGGCCTGCGCAATTGCCGAGCGCCCAGTCCGGCACGGGCAGTTTGGCCGCGTCCACCGGTTCTTTTTCAAAAGACACCGGTTCCATCATCTGCCCCAGAATGCCGTCGGCCAGAATCATCGCGGGCACCCGGTATTTCTCCGCCAGTTCATAGGCCAGCATCGGGAAATTTCCCATTTCCTGCACCGTGTTCGGAGCAAGCGTGATCACGCGGTAGTCACCGTGCCCGCCGCCCTTCACCGCCTGAAAGTAATCGCCCTGCGCGCCCGCGATGTTGCCCAGGCCCGGGCCTCCCCGCACGATATTGGCGAAGAAGATCGGCAGATCCGCGCCGGCGCAGTAGGAGATGCCTTCCGCCTTGAGGCTGATGCCGGGGCTGGAGGAGGAGGTCATCGTCCGCACTCCTGTCGCCGCCGCGCCGTAGAGCATGTTTATGGCGGCGGTTTCGCTTTCGGCCTGCACGAACACTCCGTTAACTTCGGGCTGCCGCCAGGCAAAATATTCGGGTATTTCGTTTTGCGGGGTAATGGGATAGCCCGCGAAGAACCGGCAGCCCGCGCGTATCGCGCCTTCCGCGAGCGCTTCGTTGCCTTTCATCAGTGTCTTTTCACCCATGGGGTATTTCCTCCTGGAAATTTAAGTGGAACGATGCCGCCGGATCAGCGATAAACCGTAATCGCCATGTCGGGGCATATCTGGGCGCACATTCCGCAGCCGATGCAGCAGTCTTTTTTAGCCAGCGTCGCGGGGTGGTAGCCGGTCACACAGAAAGTGTCGGAAATTTCTATGCACTTTTTCGGGCATGTTTCCACGCAAAGTCTGCATTCCTTACAGCGGGTTTCGTCAACCCTTATTTCAGGCATATGGTCCTCCGGATGGTGTTGGTTAAAAGCCATTTTGTAAATCGCGGCGCGGCTGAAACCGTGCCCGGCCATTTATAAGACAGCTTCTATCTAATTAGAAATCTTAAACTAGCCGGGCGGTTCTGTCAAGGAGGTTGATTAACTGACGCGTTAGGCCCGCTCCCGTGTTTCGATTCGTCCGTCTGCTCCGATGTTTTCAAGGAATTTTTCATCATGCGAAACCGCCAGCAGCGCGCCTTTGAAATTGGAAAGCGCGCTCTCAAGGCGTTGCATGCTGTCGAGATCGAGATTGTTCGCCGGTTCATCCAGTATCAGCAGCTGCGGCGGCTCGGCCGCGGAAAACGCGCAGGCCAGCGCCGCCCTGATGCGCTCGCCTCCGCTTAAAGTTTCCGCTTTGCGCGCAATCTCGCGTTTCTGAAACAGAAACCGGGCAAGCCTCAGCCGGCGGTCGCATTCCTTCAGCCCGGGCGCGAACCGGGTTATGTTTTCAAGCAGCGTGAGATCATTCCTTAATAATCCGGTTTTCTGGTCCAGGCAGGCGATCCGGCTGGTATATACAGTCAGCGCGCCCGTTACGGCGCCCGGGAACGCCCGTCCGGCCGCCGCCGCAACTATCAGGTCAAGCAGGGTGCTTTTGCCCGATCCGTTGGGCCCGGCAAGCGCGATCCGCGCCGGGCCGGAGATTTCAAAGGTCAAGCCCTTTTCGAATACGAACCGGCCGCTTTGCGGGTAACGGAAATTCAGGTTTTCCGCGCGGACGAGCGGTTTTCCGTTCGGCACTTCGGTAAGCGGCAGGTCAACGCTGATCGCATTACGCGCGCGCGTCTGCGCGCGAACCGCGCTTAACTCCGCTTCGGCGCGGGCCAGAATTTCGCTGTCCCGCCCGGTATTGCGGCCGAGAGTTTCCTGCGCGCGGCGTTTGCGTTTGCCGGCGAGTATTTTAGGCAGGCCGCCCCGGTCGGCTTTTTTGCGTCCGTTTGCCATGCGGTGAACCTGTCTTTCCCTGTTTTCGCGCAGTTCCCGTTTTTCGCGCCGTGCGGTTTCCCGTGCGGCGGCGATGCGGCGGTCCAATGCTTCGTCTTCGGTGCGGCGGGCCGCGGCGTAAAACTCGTAGTTCCCGCCGTAAACGGCAAGCCCGCGGCTGGAGAGTTCCAGAATCCTGTCCGCCGCTCCAAGCAGTTGCCGGTCATGGCTTGCAACCACCGCGCATTTGTTCAGGCCGCGCAGAAAAGCGGTTACGGCTTGCCTGCCGCTGAGGTCGAGATTGTTGGTGGGTTCGTCGAGCAGCAGAATATCGGCGTTGGAAAGCAGCAGCCCGGCGAGCCGTATTTTCATGGCTTCGCCTCCGCTTAGAGTGCCGAATTTCCGGTCAAGCGCGATATGCGCGGCGCCGGTTGCCGCAAGGGCTGACGAAACGGCGTTTTCTATATCCCACGCGCCGGCGAGCCTGTCAAGCAGTTCGGGCGAGCTGTCGCCGGTTTTCATGCGGGCATATGCGGCGAGCTGTTGCGCCACGCCAAGCGCTTCTCCTACGGGTTCCGCTCCCGAAAAGGGTGCCGTCTGCCGCAGAAACGCCGTTCCGCCTTTTATCTCCATTTTCCCGGCAGACGGTTTGAGTTCGCCACTGATTAGCCTTAGCAGCGTGCTTTTCCCAGCTCCGTTCGGCCCGACCAGGCCGGTTATGCCGCCGGGTATCGAGAAACGCAGCCGGTTGAACAGGGAATTGCCATCCTCGAAAGAATAGGAAACATCACAGGCTCTGATAAATGAAACTGGTTTTGAAGACATATTTTTCTCCCGCAAACAAACATGTTCTGCCGCAGTCTGAGCCGCGGAGGAGCGAATGGGAAAATATGTCAGCCGTTCATAGTCAGCACGCCGGGCGGCGCGTTGATTATATTATAGCATGGCTCGCCCATTTTAATGATTGGAATAGTGCAAAATAAGGTCTTGCAAAAAATTTGTTAACGGGCTATAATAGACTAACAAACCAAATTGGTCGAGCAGTCTAGAAACGGATTTGACTTGCTGTTGCACAGGGAAATCCGGTGATTTGGCAGAAATGCGAAAATTTCAACCAGGCTAAATTATGAGAATGCCAGATATAAAAAAGGAAGAACAAACGCGCGCGGACATAATAGCCGCCGCGCAGAAATTGTTCAAAACCTATGGGCTGGACAAGACCACAATGGATGATATCGCCACAGCGGCAGGCAAGGGTAAAAGCTCGCTGTATTACTATTTCAAGAGCAAGGAAGATGTTTTTTATGCGGTGGCCAAAATCGAAATGGACAAAATAGCCGAAACAGTCCGTCTGGCACTGGCGGGTTGCAAAGCGCCAACGGAACGGCTGAAGTCGCTGCTTATCACACGGTATCACGCGACAAAATCAAAAATCGTTCTGTATTCGGCATTGTTGCAGGACAGTTCGAAGCATATCAATCTGTATCAGCGGATCCAGCGTGAAACGAACAACGAACAGGTTGACATTTTAAAGCAGATCCTGCTTGACGGCATAAAGTGCGGTGAATTTAAAAGCATAAAAGAGGATGAGTGCGCTTCTCTGGCGGTGGTGGCAATGATGGTGTCGCGCGGCCTGGATGCCAATATCCTTATAAGCGGGGAGCTGCCGCCAGAATCTATCCGGCTGGAGGCGGCCGTGGAAGTTTTTGTACGGGGGCTGGCGTAACGGAGGGTCCCTTTTTTTTAACTTTTTTGGACTAAAAAACTATTTTGGTCAAATATACGGGAAATTTGAGAGGAAAGTTATGAAACCGATCGTTATTTTTGGAAACTTTAGTCTGTCAATGGTGGTGGTGGCGGCGCTGTGCGGCTGCCACCAGCGCCCTCCTACACCGGAACCGCCGGTTAAAGTCAAAGCCGTGAAAGTTGCGGCTGGCGGCGGTTCCGGCAGTTTTTATTACAGCGGGACGATTGAGGCGTCCCAGAACATCGGCCTGAGTTTTCTGGGCATGGGAACGGTTGAAACCGTGTCCGTGCGCGAGGGCGACCGGATTGAAAAAGGGCGGCTGCTGGCGAAACTGGACTGCCAGTCCAGCGAGAACTCGCTGCGGATAGCCCAGGCCAAGGCCCAGCAGGCCGAAGACGCATTCCGCCGTTTCGAACCGATGTACAAAAACGGCAATCTGCCGGAAATAAAGATGGTGGAAATCCGCACGGGCAGGACTCAGGCGGAACTGGCGGTAAAACTGGCGGAAAAAAGCGTAGCGGACTGTTCGATAATCGCGCCTGAAGCCGGGATCGTAAGCCAGAGGGATGTTGAACCCGGCGATAACGCCGTGCCCGGCAAAACCGTGATTCGCATGGTTTCCGTGGATAAGGTCTACGCCACCGTATCTGTTCCGGAACAGGAGATTTCGTACATACACAGGGGCGCGGGCGCGGTGGTGGAGCTAAGCGCGAATAAACGTCATCTGCGCGGGAAAATTGCCGATGTGGGGGTTACCGCCAATCCGCTGGCGCGCACTTATACGGCAAGGGTGCTGATTGACAATGCGTCCAACGCGGTGCTGCCGGGGATGCTGTGCAATGTTTATCTGTCCGGCGCAGGTTCCGCCGCGGCGGGACATTCCGGAATTGTAATACCCGCCGCCGCGCTCAGGCTCGACGCCAACGGCAACCAGATAGTTTATGTTGTTGACCCGGACCGTCGTGTTCATGCACGGGTGGTCGCGTCATCGGGCTTCCGCAAGGGCGGAGTGCTTATCGGCAGCGGACTGACCGCGGGCGAAACCATCGTCGTGGAAGGGGTGCAGAAACTCGACGAAAATATGCGGGTGGAACTGTAGAATCGGGTAAACGTTTATGGAAAAACTACGCAGGAGTTTTATAGAAGTGGCGCTAAAACACCAGACCGTGGTGGTGACGGTTTGCGCCATTTTATGTGTGCTGGGCATTTATTCGCTTATGACAATGCCCCGGCAGGAATTCCCGGAATTCAAGGTGCGGCAGGGGCTGGTGATAGCGGCGTTCCCGGGTGCGTCTTCCAACCAGGTTGACGAACAGCTTGCCAAGCCTTTGCAGAATTATCTGTTCCGGTACAAAGAAATTGACCGGGAAAAGACTTATTCCGTTTCCAAGGAAAACCAGACCATAGTTTTTGTTGAAGTGAAAGAGAATGTCAAAGAGCCGGAAATATTCTGGGCTAAACTGCGGCTGGGGCTGCAGGAGTTCAAATCGGAACTCCCGTCGCAGGTGGTGATGCTGGTCGGGAACAATGAATTCGGCGACGCTTCCGCCATTCTGCTTACCGTCACATCCAAACAGCGCACTTACCGGGAGCTGGAGGATTACCTCGCAAAACTTGAAGATAAGATCCGTCAGCACCCGGCGGTTTCGAATGTAAAAAAATTCGGGCTTCAGAAAGAGAAGATAATTGTCTACGCCGATCCCAACCGGCTGGCTCATTATGGTGTCAAACCCGCGCTTTTAATGGGCGCTCTGCAGATGGAAGGAATGCTGGGTTACGGCGGCTATATCAAGGACAGTGATCTGGAACTGCCGATCCACCTGCCTCCCCGTTATAATTCCGAAGCCGATGTGGCCGAACAGATCGTTTTCTCCTCGCCCGACGGCGCTATCGTGCGCGTGCGCGATGTGGCCCGCGTTGTGCGAGAATATGACGTGGAAGACTCCTATGTGGAATGCGAAGGCCGGCGCGCGCTGGTGCTTTCGATGGAAATGCGATTTGGCAATAACATAGTTTCGTTCGGCAAGGATATAGACAGGATCATAGCCGATTTCAAGGCTGACAGTCCGGCCGATCTGGAAATAGCCAAAGTAGCCGACATGCCTAAAGTGGTGAGCGCTTCGCTGCATCACTTCTTCAGGGATTTCGGTATGGCGATTCTCGCGGTCATTCTGGTGGTTATTCTGCTGCTGCCGCGCAGAATAGCCATGGTGGCGGCGGTCACTATTCCCATTTGCATTTTGCAGTCGCTGGGCATCATGCAGGGGCTGGGGGTTGAACTTAACACCATTTCGCTGGCCGCGCTGGTTGTCGTCCTGGGCATGGTGGTGGATAATGCCATAGTCGTCATTGACAACCATGTGGAAAAGCTGGATCACGGTATTGACGTGCGAACCGCCGCCTGGTCCAGCGCGCGCGAACTGCTGATTCCGGTGTTTACGGCTACTCTCGCCATTGTGGCGGTGTTTGCCATGCAGCCGATCTTCATGACCGGCATGGCGCGCGATTTCATCGGGCCGATGCCGGTCACCATAGCGGTAACGCTTTTCGTTTCCATGTTTATCGCCATGCTGCTGGTGCCGGCGCTGAGCTGTAACTTCATAAAAACCGGTCTGCATGAACATGGCAAGGGGCCGGAGAAAAAGGGAAAGCCTTCCCTGCTGGACAGATTGCAGGAGTTCTATAACCGCCATCTGGAAATATCAATGGCGCATCCCGTCCGGACAGTATGGATAGGAATTGCCGCCATTGTGCTGGGGATCTTGATGTTCACTTTGCTGCCCCAGCAGCTGATGCCGGCGCTGGAGCGTGACCAGTTCGCCGTGGAAATGTATTTCCCTGAAGGGACCAGCCTGGCAAGAAACGCGCAGATTACCGGGCAGATGGTGAAGATTCTCAAGGCGGATAAACGAATAAAAACAGTAGTTTCCTTTATCGGCACCAGTTCGCCCCGGTTCCATACCCTGTACGCGCCGCAGATGCCGGCCAAAAACTATTCCCAGCTGATCGTGATGACCGAGTCCGTAAAGGCCACCGAAGACGTTGTGCGGGAGTATGACCGGAAATATCGCGACGCATTTCCCGGTGCTCATGCGCGTTTCAAACAGATAAGTTTTCTGTCAGCCGAGGCGCCTGTTGAAGTGCGCATTTCCGGAGACAGCATCCCGGAAATCAGGGCTTTTGCCGACAAGGTGCGCGCTGTCATGGCGCAGGACGGGGATATAACCTGGCTGCGTGACGATTACCGCAACCCCCGCATCGCGGTGGATCTTGACGTGAACCGCGAGCTCGCCAACCGGCTTGGCGTAAACCGTGCCATTCTGGGCCTGTCTTGTGCGCTCAACCGTAACGGTATTCCCATAACCAAAGTGTGGGAGGGGGATTACGCCAAAGACGTGGTGCTAAAATACGACGAGTCAAAAACCTCTTCGCCGGAAGAACTGGAAAACCAGTATGTAACTGTGCCGTTGTCGCCCAAAGCCCTGCCGCTGCGCCAGCTGGCGGGTCTGAAACCGTCGTTTAGCGAGGGCCAGATAGTCCGGCGCAACGGCCGGCTTACCATGACACTGCGCGCCGATGTCGCGGCGGGCAAGCTGTTCACTCCGGTTCAGAACCGCATAAGCGAAAAGCTTGCGGCGCTTGACAAGCCTGAATCCATAGCCGTTAGCTATGGCGGGGAACACCAGCTGTCGGGTGAAACGTATGTGCCCATGGTCGAGTCGCTGATTGTCAGCATTATCGTGATATTCGTTGTGCTGTTGTTCCAGTTTCAGAGCATACGACTTGCCCTGCTTGTGATGATTACCATGCCGCTTAGCATTATCGGCGGCATGGCGGGTCTGAGTCTGGTCGGCATGCCTTTCAGCATGACGGCGCTGCTGGGCCTCACCGCGCTGTTCGGCACGGTAGTGCGCAACGGTGTTATTTTAATAAGCTACGCCCGCGAACTGGAACACGGCGGCATGCCGCTGAAAGAAGCGGCGTTTGCCGCCGGCAAGCGCAGGATGCGGCCGATTTTTCTTACCGCCGCGGCGGCGGCTGTGGGCGTAATACCGCTGATGACCTCCGGTTCCAGCCTGTGGGGGCCGATGGGCGCGGTGATCTGTTTCGGGCTTATCGGTTCCACAATACTTACTCTTTATGTGCTGCCGGTTGCGTACTGGAAGTACAGCGGCGATGAGGAAGAAACGGCGCGGGGGGGGGCGGTTATGAGAACAAATAAATCCCTATTCATGCTGGCGCTGCTGGCGTGTCCGGTTTTTTGTGCGCAGGCATCCGCGGGCATGACTCTCGCTGATTATAAAAAACAGGCTCTGGCGCATAATAACGAACTCAAGCAGTCGGCGCTGGAAGACGAGGCGGCGCAGCAGGCCGTGCGGTCCGCTTTCACCAGCTATTTCCCGAAAGTGTCGGCTGTGGGCGCGATGGGGACGGCCAATATCATTCCGGGGCTGGCGGTGATGTCGGGGATGCCGTCTGTTTTGTCGCCGTTGAGCAGGGCGGACGGCTACGCCTTGTCCATGCTGGTGGCCCAGCAGCCGGTTTTTGTCGGCGGACGGATAGTCAACGGCAACCGGCTCGCGCGGGTCGGCGCGGCGGCGGCGCACGAGCAGTTTCAGCTCAAGCGTGACGAGGTGCTGCTGGAGTCGGAAAAAAAATACCGGCGCCTTCTGGTGCTGGAGGAAAAACGCAAAACCCTGCTTGCTTACGCCGAAATGCTCGAATCGTTATACAAGCAGGTGAACCAGGCGGCGGGGCTGGGTCTTGTCACGCGCACGGATGTGCTGCGGGTGGGGCTGAAGAGAGCGGAGCTCGGCGCGTCCAGAACCGAACTGGAAAAGGGGATTGCGCTGGCCCAGCGCGATTTAAGGCTTTACGCCGGACTGCCGGAAGGCGATCCGATAATCCCCTCCGCCGGGCCGGACGTGATAACCGAGCCGGTTTATAACCGGCAGTATCTGGCGTCGCGCCTGAGCCTGCGCCCGGAATACCGGCTTTTGCAGGCGAACGCGGATGCCGCGAAACTGCAGCGCAAAATGAAAACCGGCGCGAATCTTCCGCTTGTGAGCGTGGGCGCGGCGATTAACCGGCTGGACGCGCTGTCAAGCGGCGGAACGTTTCAGAACAGTCTTGGCTTTGCCGTGGTCAGCGTTCCTTTGAGCGACTGGTGGGGCGGCTCGCATGACGTGAAGGAAAAACGGCTTAAGGAAAATGCCGCGCAGGTCAGGCTGGAATCCGTGGCTGACTATCTGGTGCTTGACATGGAAAGCCGGCTGAAAGATTATGAGCAGGCTTATCAGCGTGTTGCCGTCGCCCGGCTGGGTGTGGAAGAGGCTGACGCAAATAAATCCGAAATCGAGGACGGCTATAAGAACGGCACTGAAAAGCTGTCCGATCTGCTGGAGGCGATGGCTTTGCAGCAGCAAAGCCGGGATAGACTGAGCGAGGAAACCGCCGGGTATTTCGCGGCCAGAACCGCGTTTGAGATAGCGATTTCGGCTGTATCCGCTGATAACTGAGCCTTGGTCTAAGGGCAACCATCGGTGTGATTTCACGGAGGCAGGTATGCGGACCAACTTTCGCGTGGTTTTACTGGGTGCCGTTATTCTGTCAGGTTATGGCGGACCGGTGCGGGCGGCTATCCCGGTTGAAATGGCCATTATCTCGGGCCCGGGCGTGCCGGTCGGCGGGTATTGGAGCGGGCATTACGGAACAAGTTATTATCTCGGGTCAGAGATCGAAACCTACTGGACAGAGCGGTTCGCCACAGGCGGCGCGCTCGGTTATTTCTTCAATCACAGTGACGGACAGGCTCTAAAACGCGAATTCAAGAACCTGCACATAACGCCCTATCTGAAGCGTATCTGGAAACCTGACGCAAAACACAATGTTTACGCGTTGCTTGGCGGCGGTATTTATTTTGTGAATTATGACGATGACGCCGCCACTCCCGATATAGACGATTCCACAAAGCGGTATTTCGGACTTATGGGCGGAATCGGCGCGTCCCGGCATTTCGGCGTGTGGTCGGTGGGGCTGGATATCCGCGTGCACCGCATATTCCGCCAGCAGTACAATATCACTACTTTGACTCCCGCGGCGCATATCGCACTTGACCTTTAGCTCCGAGTTTGCGTTCCGTACGGGCGGGCCGTTATGAACGGCCCGCCCGTGTTTGAGGTGAAGCGGAGTCGAATGGAGGCAGGCCGGCCTGAAGCATTGATTTAGATCAATGCTATGCCCGCGGATTATTCATTAAATTTTATATAGCCGGACCGGAACGTGGCAGTTTTCATGGCAAGAACCGTTAATCGGCCGGACGATTTATAAAATAAAAAGGAGTTGCCCGGTCAGCATTGCAGCAAACTGCTGATCGGGCAAAAGCACAAAATGGGACAAAACATAGTTGAGAAGGTTCTTTCAGCGCATCTGCGTGAAGGCGAATATATAAAAGGAAATGAAATCGGCATCAGAATAGACCAGACGCTTACCCAGGACGCCACAGGCACGATGGCGTATCTGCAGTTCGAGGCGCTGGGCCTTTCTGAAATCAAGACGGATCTGTCGGTTTCCTATGTGGACCATAACACCGTACAGGTAGGATTTGAAAACGCGGATGATCACCGCTATCTTCAGTCCGTGGCGGAGAAATACGGGATCGTCTATTCCCGCGCGGGCAACGGCATCTGCCATCAGGTGCATCTGGAACGGTTCGGCAAGCCCGGCACCACGTTGCTGGGCAGCGACAGCCATACTCCCACCGGCGGCGGGATCGGGCAGATCGCGATCGGCGCGGGCGGGCTCGATGTGGCGGTCGCCATGGGCGGCGGCTCGTTCTACCTCACCGCCCCGAAAGTGTATAAGGTAAACCTTACGGGCAGACTTCAGCCGTGGGTGTCCGCCAAAGATGTTGTGCTTAAAATGCTTTCCATTCTCACCACGAAGGGCAACGTGGGCGTGATGCTCGAATATGGCGGGCCGGGCGTGAAAACGCTGACCGTACCCGAGCGCGCCACGATTACCAATATGGGCGCCGAAATGGGAGTGACAACCTCTATTTTTCCATCCGACAGCGTGACAAGGAAATTCCTCGCCGGGCAGGGCCGCGCGCAGGACTGGGTTGAACTGAAAGCCGACCGGGGCGCGCGGTATGACCGCGTCATCGAGCTCAATCTTGCCGAAGTGGAACCGTTGGTCGCCGCGCCGCACAGCCCCGGCAACGTAAAAACAGTGCGCGAGCTCGAAGGCATGAAGGTGGATCAGGTGTGCATCGGCTCGTGCACGAACTCGTCGTACCGCGATATGATGACAGTGGCTTCGGTTTTCAAGGGCCGCAAGATCGCGCGGGATGTCAGCGTCGGCATTGCCCCCGGTTCCCGGCAGGTGATTCTGATGCTTAACGAAAAGGGCGCGTTCAAAAACCTCGTCGCCGCCGGCGCGCGGATCATGGAAAGCGCGTGCGGGTTCTGCATCGGCAACCATTATTCGCCTAACAGCAAGGGCGTTTCGATCCGCACCTCCAACCGCAATTTCGAGGGCAGAAGCGGCACCAGGGACGGGCAGGTTTATCTCGCCAGCCCGGAAGTGGCGGTTATCGCCGCGCTGACCGGAAAACTGACCGACCCCCGCAATTTCGGCATTGACTATCCGTCAATCAAAGAGCCCCGGGCGTTCAGCATTGACGATTCGATGTTTATTTTCCCGTCCAAAGACGGCAAAAACGCCGAAATCCTGCGCGGCCCCAACGTAGGCGCGCCGCCCAAAAACACCCGGCTGCCGGTTGAGCTGAAGGGCGAGGTGATGCTGAAAGTGGGCGACAAAATCACCACCGACCATATCATGCCCGCCGGTTCGCGGCTTAAATACCGCTCCAACGTGCCGAAGTACGCGGAATATGTGTTCGAGGCGATAGATCCCGAGTTCCACAAACGCTGTATCGCCAACCGCGACAGGGGCGTGCACAACATCATAGTGGCGGGCGAGTCCTACGGGCAGGGTTCCAGCCGCGAGCACGCAGCCATGTGCCCGATGTATCTGGGCGTGAAAACCGTTATCGCCAAGAACTTCGAGCGGATCCATTCGGCCAACCTGGTCAACTTCGGCATTCTGCCGCTGACTTTCGCCGATCTGGCTGATTACGACGGCATCGAGCAGGGCGACAGGTTTACCGCCGCCGGCTGGTGCGACGCGGTGAAAGCGGGCAGACCCGTGACTGTCAAGAACGAACGCACCGGAAAGACTTTCGAGTGCAATTACAAGCTGTCCGAGCGGGAAAAAGCGATCGTGACCGCCGGCGGCACACTCAATTACACGACTTCCAAATAACCCAGGAGAGAATATAATGGAAAAAATCAAGGTGCATACCCCCATAGTCGAGATGGACGGAGATGAAATGACCCGTATCATATGGGCCATGATCAAGGAAAAGCTTGTTCTGCCGTATCTTGACGTTGATTTGAAATATTACGATCTTGGCGTCAAGCATCGCGACGATACCGACGATCAGATTACCGTTGACGCGGCCAACGCCATCAAGGAATACGGCGTGGGCGTGAAATGCGCCACCATCACGCCCGACGCCGACCGCGTGAAAGAATACAAGCTCAAGCAGGCGTGGAAATCCCCCAACGGCACCATCAGAAGCATTCTTGACGGCACGGTATTCCGAAAGCCGATCATGGTAAAAAACATCACACCCGCGGTGCGCAGCTGGAAGAAACCTATTACCGTAGGCCGCCACGCTTACGGCGATCTGTACCGGTCGGCTGAAATTGTGGCGGCCGAAGCCGGCAGGGCCGAGATGATTTTCACGCCCGCCAGCGGCAAGCCCGAATCCCGCGTGCTGGTGCATGAATTCAAGGGGCCCGGAATCCTGATGGGCATTCATAACACCGACAAATCCATAGCGTCCTTTGCCCGCGCCTGCATCAACTACGCGCTGAGCGAAAAAGTGGATGTGTGGTTCGCCGCGAAAGACACCATCAGCAAAAAATACCATGCCCGGTTCAAATCCATTTTCACAGAGGAAGTGGAAAAACGGAAAGCCGACTTTGCGGCGGCCGGCATCAATTACCGGTACCTGCTTATAGACGACGCTGTAGCCCAGGTCATGAAACATGAAGGCGGCATTCTGTGGGCGATGAAGAACTATGACGGCGACGTATTTTCCGACATGGTGGCCGCGGGGTTCGGCTCGCTGGGCATGATGACGTCGGTGCTTGTTTCGCCCGACGGCAAGTTCGAGTTTGAGGCTGCCCACGGCACCGTCAAACGCCATTACTACAAGCATCTGGCCGGCGAAACCACGAGCACCAACTCGGTCGCTTCGATTTTCGCGTGGACGGGCGCGATCGCCAAGCGCGGCGAGCTTGATAACACGCCGGAAGTGGTTGCTTTCGCGCACAAACTTGAGGAATCCGTGATCGAGTGCATCGAAAAAGGCATCGTGACGAAAGACCTCATTCCTTTAATGAAGAAAGCCCCCAAAACTTTCCAGAACACAGGCGAGTTTATTGACAGTGTGGCACAGCGGCTTTCCAGGAAGCTAAAGACCAAAAAATGCAAAGCAGCGTAATTAACGGAGATTATAAAAATGGCACAACGCGGAATTCGCGAATATGACGGCAAGAGGGTGTTGTTTCAGTGGCTGTCGAAGGATTTTCCACAGCTCAAGGGCCGGGACGGGAAGCTGGTTCTGATTACCCCGGAAAGCAGGGAAAAAGATGTTCTGAAACAAAATCCGTGGCTCAAAAAGGAAAAGCTGGTCGCCAAGCCCGACCAGTTGTTCGGCAAGCGCGGCAAGCATGGCCTGCTGTGCATCAACGCCGACTGGAAGAAGGCGTGGGGCTGGGTTTCCGACCGGATGAACAAGTCCGCGAAAGTGGGCGAAACCACCGGCGAACTGACCCATTTCCTTGTCGAGCCGTTCACGCCGCACGCAGAGGATGACGAGTTTTATATAGCGATGCGCACTTTCCGGGACGAGGACGTGATCTATTTCTCGACCAAAGGCGGCATCTATGTAGAGGAGAACTGGGATAAGGTGATCGAGATCAAGGTTCCCACGCTTGCCGCTGTCGAAGACGTGAAGCTCAACCTTCCCGCGCTGGGCAAACGGCAGGAGCAGGTCGAGAAATTCATCCGCAGCCTGTTCGGGTTCTACCGGGCGGCCGGGTTCACCTATCTGGAAATCAACCCGTTCGCGTTCAACGGCGACGATATCATTCCGCTTGACTTTGTGGCCCGGGTGGACGATACGTCCATGTTCGAAACCGGCAAGCTCTGGGGCGAGCTGGAATTTCCGCCGGCGTTCGGCATGCGCAAGACTCCTGAAGAGCAGTTTATTTCCGAGCTTGACGAAAAGAGCGGCTCGTCGCTAAAGCTCACCGTGCTCAATTCCGAAGGCCGGATCTGGGCGATGGTGGCCGGAGGCGGCGCGTCCGTGATCTATGCCGACACCGTGGGCGACCTCGGTTTTGCCAAAGAGCTCGCCAACTACGGCGAGTATTCCGGCGCGCCCACCGAGGAGGAAACCTACCAGTACGCCAAAACAGTGCTTGACCTCATGACGCGCGGCAAAAAACGCGCCGACGGCAAGGTGCTGCTCATTGGCGGCGGCATCGCAAACTTTACCGACGTGGCCAAAACTTTTACCGGCATCATCCGCGCTCTTGAGGAGTTCAAGCCCAGGCTGATCGCGCACAAGGCGGAGATTTATGTCCGCCGCGGCGGCCCGAACTATCAGGAAGGGCTGGCGCGGATGCGCAAGGTGGGGGAAACGCTCGGCGTGCCGATCCACGTTTACGGGCCCGAAACCCATATGACGAAAATCGTGTCTATGGCGCTTAAGGGAGGCAAATAATGAAGCCTGAAATTTTCAGCAGAGACACTACAGCCATTGTTTACGGCAACCAGCAGAAAGCCATTCAGCGCATGCTGGATTTCGATTATGTGTGCCGGCGGGAAACCCCGTCGGTCGCCGCTATAGTCAACCCCGGCAAGAAAGGTTTTTCGAAGCTGTTTTTCGGGAAAAAGGAAATCATCATTCCCAATTACCCGGACACCCGGTCGGCGGCGGAAGCGCATCCCGGGGCTGACGCGTTCATCAACTTCGCGTCGTTCCGCAGCTCGTATGAAACGACGATTGAGGCTCTCAATATCAAGACGATCAGGTCGGTGACGGTAATCGCCGAGGGTGTGCCGGAGCGGCGCGCCCGCGAAATCGCCGCGCTGGCACAGAAGCTCGACAAGATGGTTATCGGGCCCGCTACGGTGGGCGGTATCAAGGCCGGCTGCTTTAAAATCGCCAACACCGCCGGCACGCTCGATAACATCATCGAATCGAAGCTGCACCGGCCCGGTTCGGTCGGGTTTGTTTCCAAATCGGGCGGCCTGTCAAATGAATGCTATAACATCATCGCCCGCAACACCGACGGTCTGTACGAGGGCATTGCGATCGGCGGGGACGCCTATCCCGGCTCGACCCTGCTGACCCACATTATGCGCTACGAGGCGATCCCGGAAGTCAAGATGATCGCCGCGCTGGGCGAAATCGGCGGCACGGAAGAACTCAAGATCGTGGAAGCGTTAAAGGCCGGCAAGATCAAAAAGCCGCTCGTGATCTGGGTTTCCGGCACCTGCGCCAAACTGTTTCCCGCCGGGGTGCAGTTCGGGCACGCGGGCGCGAAAGCGAACTCGTCGCTTGAAACGGCCGACGCCAAGAACGAGGCCCTGCGCAAAGCGGGCGCGGTGGTGCCGGACTCGTTCGATGATTACGGTGAAAAAATCAACGCCACCTATAAAAAGCTTGTCAGAAAAGGCGTAATCAAGCCGGCGGAAGAGATTATTCCCCCGGTCGTTCCGATGGATTTCGCCGACGCGCTTAAAGAAGGCAAGATCCGCAAGCCGACGGCGTTTATCAGCACCATTTCCAACGACAAGAAGAGCGAACTTGAGTATAACAATATGCCCATTTCCAAGGTTATCGGCGAGGATATGGGCGTGGGCGGCGTTATCGGGCTTTTGTGGTTCAAGCGCAAGCTGCCGGCGTACGCGCGCAAATACCTTGATATCGTGTTAATGCTTACCGCGGACCATGGCCCGGCGGTTTCCGGCGCGCATAACGCGATTGTGGCGTCGCGCGCGGGCAAAGACATTATTTCGTCGCTGGCGTCGGGCCTGCTCACGATCGGTCCCCGCTTCGGCGGCGCGATTGACGGTGCGGCCCAGAACTTCAAGCGCGCCCGCGAAGCCGGGCTCACGCCCGAGCAGTTTGTGCGCGACATGAAAAAGAAAAACATTGCCATTCCCGGAATCGGCCACAAGGTGAAAAGCGTGACCAACCCCGATATGCGCGTGACGATGCTCAAGGCGTATGTGAAGAAAAACTTCAAAACCACGCCGCTGCTCGACTATGCGCTGGAAGTCGAGAAGCTGACCACCGCCAAGAAAGGCAACCTCATACTTAACGTTGACGGCTGCATAGGCATCACGTTTGTGGATTTTCTGACCAGCAGCGGTCTGTTCAAGAAAGAAGAGATTGACGAAATGATCGGGCTCGGCTGTCTTAACGCGCTGTTCGTGGTGGGCCGGTCCATAGGTCTTTTCGGCCATATCTTCGACCAGAAGCGGCTGAAGCAGGGCCTCTATCGCACGCCGTACGAAGATATCGCTTACATGACCGACATGTAATCGCTGCGGTACAGTTCTCGCGCCGGAACGGAGTTTCCCGTTCCGGCGCGTTTTTTTTGTAGAATGAGTGGAGTAAATCTTTTGAGTCGGGCGGTTGTTATGAAGAAGCTGGGCATGATTTTGTTTCTGGGCGCTTTTTGCCTGTGCGGCGGCGCGGCCCGCGCGGCGGTATTTGTCATTTCGAGCGATCCGGAAACCGAGGCCGACAACCGGCGCGCGGAAAAAAAGTATTTGCTGGAACAGGGCAGACTGGCTCAGGAACAGAAAATCCAGGACAGCAAGAATACCTGTTCCAATCAGTTTGACACCGATAAATGCCGGGAGGCGCTGGTTAAAATCGCCGAAGCAAAAGAAAAGGAAAACACGGCCGAACAGTATCTGGCGCAGGCGCTGGAATATGAAAGGAAGTCTTTTATAAGCAGGCGGCGCGGCCGGGTGGATCTGTTCCGGGTGTTTACCCGCAACGCTTCCGACGCCGTTGATTCCGCCAGGCGGCTGAAGGCTGAAGCGGCGGAAGAGCTTGAAACGGCCCAAAAAATGCACGAGGAGTCTACGGCGTTTGACGTGCGGGCCGATGAGGCGAAACGCGCGAAAACAGAAGCCGAGAAAGAAGTCCGGGCTGCAAAAGAAAAAACTCTGCGCGAGAAAGAACTGAAGGATATGGACTCATCTCAAATGATTCAGATCGGTCAGCATTAGCGTCGTTTTTTGCGAATTCAAGGCAAGAGAGAACCCCCCGGTTTCTATCCGGGGGGTTATTAAATTCCGCTTACAAAACACGGTGCGTTGACAGGGTGAGTGTGTAACTCCGCTGGCTGGGTAAACGAAGGTTGCGGAAGAAGAAAACCCCCGGCGCAAGACGGGGGCGGTTCATCTGTTCGTATTAGGTCGCGGACGCGGTTTGCATGGCAAGGAAGTCTGAGCGGCATTGCGGCCGCAATACCGGGCGCACGGTTTTGGGAAAGGCCGCCGGTGGTAAAACGGGCCATGAAACCGTGAAGTCGCGCTAGCGCTTGAAATCCGTCTGGTCTATTATCTCGCCTTCTTTGTTGTAAACGGTGAGGCTGAAATCCCGGCCGTTCACAATAATATGCCCGAAACTGAACTGGGGAATATATTTTTCACTCAGCGCATTTTCTTCCAGCTGTTCGCTTAGCGGCGGTATGCCGCCCGCGCCGAACGTAAAATACCGCACTCCGTCAGTGATGACCTTGCGGTCGGTGCGGATGGGAGCGGTTCGCTCATACGCATGGTCAAAGCCCTGGAAAACGGCCTGCACGCGGTATTTTTCAAAAATCGGGACGAGAACCCGCCGCAGTGCGGCATTGTTGTCGCCGCCCGGGCCGCTGGAATAAACCGGATGGTTCAAGACCACGAATTTCCAGGGCACCCGCGTTTTTGAAAGCACTTTGTTAAGCCATTCGATCTGCGTGCTGCCTGCTGAAATTGCCGGGGCGTTTTTTGCTTTGTCTATGCCGGAGGTGTCGAGAAAAATGAACCGCGCGCTGGCGGTATCAATGAAATAATAGCGCGGTCTGGGGGTTTCGAAAACCTGGAAATAGTTGCTGAGCGCATTTCTGACACTGTCTTGCTGCGCGCCGTAATCATTGGGGCCCAGCGCGGCGTAGAGCGGCATGTGCAGGAGCATGCGTTTGTAGGGGGTGAAAAATTCATCATCCGCCTCGCGCAGGTTGCCGGTGGCGGTCAGGTTGCCGGTATGGATCAGAAAATCCGGCGTGAAAGTTTCCATTTGCGAAGCCAGTTCGAACTGTTCGCCGGAACCGGAGCCGGAATTTCCGAACACTATGAAATCCATCCTGTTTTTGGTCGGTTCGGACAGGGTTTTGAAAGACCCCTCCGCGGCCTTGTACGTGTTGGTGCTGTCGGGAACGGTCAGATAAACGTTGTAGCAGTAGTCTTTGTCGGCGGGCAGTCCGTAGATCTTCACGTTATGGCGCAGCCCTTCGGACAGTGTCATGTAGACTTCACAGTTAGGCGCGGGCCCGTAGTTTATCCAGGCCACGGTGGAAACGTCGGAAGTGAACCTTATGGCTGCCGCGTCTGACCTGACGGAATCCATATACGGTCCACGCACGATTTCCGCGCCGTAAAGCGGGACGCACGCAAATAGCATAGCCAGTAGAGCCGTTTTGTGCAGTTTCATAAACTCCTGCGAATATGACGCTGTATCGCGCCAGCTGACTGTCGGGTTACTGTAGAAATTCTAGCGAAAATGGCCGAGTCTTACAAGGCGCAATGTCGGATGAGCCTTTTCAGTGGAAAAGAATCTTTGATTTAGGTATATTAATTGATATCAAGGCGGTGCCAGTGTGAAAAAAAAGGAAAAGAGACAGTTTAAACGTGTTGAATCGCGGTATATACTTAATTGCCGCAAAATTGAAGAAAACACCTGCGGTGTCGACGCTATCACGAAGGATATCAGCGCGGCGGGCATATTGTTTGAGGCGCCTTCTGCGTACGAGCCGGGCGATATTCTGCATATAGAGATGACGCTTCCCGGCTGGGAGTTGTTCCGCGGCGGCAAAGCCGCAGAGGACGAAGGCTTGCCGGAAGACGTGCATTCGGTGCTTGCAACCGTAGTGCGCGCGCTTAAACATTCCGACGGGTTTTATGAAGTGGCTGTCTGTTTCAACGAGCTGGACGACACCGATAAGCGCCTGCTCGCCGATTACTTTAGCGACCGGTATGCAAAATTCGACGAGCTGTAAGCGCCGGGCCGAGCTGGAATTCAAGTGGTCGGTTCCGGTTGAAGCAGGCATGCGCCAGTTTGCGGCGCGCGCGCTTGCCTGCGCAGGCCATGCCGGACCCGCCGGGCATATCGCAAATCTTGATTACTATTTCGACACTCCCGCCCAAAAGATAGCCGGCATGGGCATGGCGATGCGCCTGCGCCGGTCGTCCGGCAGATACGAATTGACCGTAAAATCCGCCACCAGACTTGAAAACGGACTGGCGCGCCGAACGGAAACCAGCGTTCCGTTAGCCGCCCGTTCCGATGCCGCCGCCTTGCGCGAAGCCGCGGCCCGGAATATTTTGCGGATTGCTCCTTCCGAGCTGGCTGTTCTGTTTAAAATTCACAACCGCCGCACCGATTACCGGATTAAGTATAAAACCTGTTCGGCTGTGTTGAGCCTGGATGATGTAACCATTTATCTGGCGCAGAAAGCCGTGCGCATGAAAGAAATCGAACTGGAATTTAGCGGGGGTAAACTGGCTGATTTCAAACGGCTTGCGGCTGTGATAACGGGCTCGGCGGGGCTGTTGCCGTGCCGGATGTCAAAAGTGGCCACTGCCCGGGCCGCGCTCTCGGTTTTCGGCGGTTGAGTTCCGCTGGCTCTAAAAACGGATCCCGGCGCATGCGCGCCGGGATCCGTTTTTAGAGCGTTGACTCAAACCAGTGGTTCGCCGGTTCGGAGTTCTTTCGTTTTGTGCAGCGCGTTCAGGCGGCTGTGATGCCGGCCGTACACGGTGTAAATTATCAGCCCGGCCCCGATCCACGCACAGCCACGTCATCGTGTCCAGCCCGGCCATCAGATAGATACAGAACGCGATCCCCAGCACCGGTATAATGTGCCCGCCCGGTACACGGAACGGACGGGGCCGGTCGGGATCTTTCACCCTCAGTATCATAATGCCGACGCAGACAAGCACAAACGCGAACAGCGTGCCGATGTTGCAGAGGTTGGCCATTTCCGAAAGAGTGGTCACGCTGGAACCCACCGCGACAACCACGCCAGTCCAGATTGTGGTTACATGGGGGGTCATGTATTTCGGGTGCACCTTGGACAGCCCGCCCGGCAGCAGGCCGTCTCGGCTCATCGCGAACAGTATGCGCGGCTGCCCGATCTGAAACACCAGCAGCACGGCTGAAGTTGCCACCACCGCCCCTATGCTTATTAATGAAATCAGCCAGCGGCTGGCGTGGTTATATTCCAGCGCGGTCGCAAGCGGTTCGGCAACACCGTTTCTGAGCGCGTCAAGCGGCATCATGCCGGTAAGCGCGGCGGTAACCAGCACATAAATCACGGTGCAGGCCAGCAAGGAGCCGATTATGCCGATCGGCATATCGCGTTTCGGATTTTTTGTTTCCTCTGCTACCGTTGAAACCGCGTCGAACCCGATATAGGCGAAGAAAATCGTGGCTGCGCCGATCTGTATGCCTTTGAGTCCGCCCGGCGCGAAAGGGGTCCAGTTTTTTACGTCGAAATAATAAAAACCCGCGCCTACGAAAATCGCCAGAATCGCCAGCTTGAAAATCACCACCGCATGGTTAAAGCGGGCGCTTTCCTTTATGCCGATAACCAGCAGCCAGGTGATCGCGAGCACTATCAGCATCGCCAGCAGGTTAAACACTATGGGTATGCCGAAAAGGTGCGGAACCGCCGTAAGATCGCTGCCGGCTTTTACAAACGACATGTAGTCGCACCGCAGCCACAGCGGCACCGACATCCCGATCGTGCTTTCCAGCAGGCTGTTGAAATAACCGGCCCAGCTGATCGCCACGGCCACGTTGCCGATCGCGTATTCCAAAATCAGGTCCCAGCCGATCAGCCAGGCCACCAGCTCGCCCATTGTAGCGTAGGAATAGGTGTAGGCGCTGCCGGAGATAGGCACCATAGCTGCGAATTCCGCGTAACACAGCGCGGTGAACCCGCAGGCTACAGAGGTGATGAGGAACGAGATCATCAGGGCCGGCCCGGCCGGATAGCCGCGTGACGCGCCTAGCGCAGCTTCCCCTATCATCGCGAAAATGCCCGCGCCTATAATAGCGCCGATCCCCATCATCGTAACGTCAAACGCGCCCAGCACTTTTTTAAGTTCATGGCCGCGTTCGTGCGAGTCTGCCAGAATGCTGTCTACGGATTTTGTGCGGAACAGTTGTTTGAGCATGTGATCCCTTGATTTGAAAATGCAATATTTTAATTTAACATTTTAGGAATCGTCAGGCAACAAAACGGATCCTGCAATGAACGTTGAAAACCGCGCGCCGGCTCCAACCTGTGGGCCGGGCGGCGGTTTTATTCGCGAGCGGGGGGGGGGCTTATCGGAACTTTTCTTCGGACATTTTTGCCGCGCCCAGCATCGTCGCGCTGGTGCCCAGGCTTGCTTTTAGCAGTTTCACTTTCCGTTTGAAAGTGGCGCAGTAGGTGAATCTGTTAATGCTGGCGGTGATGGGTTCAAGCACCAGCTCCGGCATGACTTCAACCATCTTGCCGCCGACAATAACCGCCTGCGGATCAATAATGTTTATGACGCTGCCGAGCGCGATTCCGATCAGGTCGGTTTTACGGCGGATAAGCGCGGCTATAGCCGCGTCACCCTGGTCAATCGCCAGTTTGAGCACCTTGCTGGTTATGCGGCGCACGTCGCCGCCTGAAAGGTTTAAGAGCGCGGGAGCTTCGCCGCGCGCAGCCAGAGTGGCGGCTTCGGCGGAAATAGCGGTGCGGCTGGCCAGAGCCTCCAGGCACCCGTAATTTCCGCAGCCGCATCTGGGGCTCATGTCGTTCATGAAAATATGACCGAATTCGCCCGCCGCGCCGAACGCGCCGCAATAAAGTTTTCCGTCCAGAATAAGCGCGCCGCCGATCCCTGTTTCAAGAAAAATTCCGACCGCGTGGCGCAGGCCTCTCGCCGCGCCGAACTGGTGTTCCCCGTACAGGCCCATGTTCACGTCGTTGGCGACAATGGTGGGCACGCCGGTCCGTTTTCCAATCTGCGAGGCGAGCGCGTAGCCGGAAAGAAACGGCAGCGTGGGCGAGCCGATCACGGTAGTCAGATCTTCGTTCACCACACCCGGACAGGCGATGCCTGTCGAAGCCAGATCTTTAGTTTCAAGCCCGCATTCGGCGAGCGCGCGGTCGAGCAGGCCGGTGGTTGTTTCCAGCAGATAGGCACGGCCTTCCTCTGACACATTGCGGGCCTGCGCCGTCGCCAGAGGTTTGTAGTTGCGATCAAGAACTGAAACCGTGATTTTGGTGCCGCCGAGATCTATCCCGGCCCGGAAAACCTGCTTACGCGAGTTCATAACACTCCTCCCCAGAGGTGCATTATCCTGCTGCGCAGACAACTTACATTTTGCCGCTTAAGGTTCGGGCTATTTCTTCCTGCGTGGTTACGCCCATCCAGAGTTTTTCAATGGCGTCAATGATCATCGGTTTCATGCCGGACGCCAGCGCATTGGCGTGTATTTCCGCGAAATTGGTTTTTCCGCCGGTCATTATCAATTCACGGGTTTTCGCAGTTACCGGCAGCAGTTCGAAAATGCCTATCCGGCCGCGGTAGCCCGTGAACGCGCATTCGGGGCAGCCTTTGGCTTTGAGAAACCGTCCGCCCGTGCTTTTTATCAGTTCGGAAACGGCGTTTGTCTGAGCCGGGCCAAGTTCTTTGATCAGTTCGGCGAAAAAGTTGGCGTCCGGCGCGGTCGGCTCGGCGCATTTTGAGCATACTCTGCGAACCAGCCGCTGTGCCAGTACGCCGGTAAGAGTGGAGCCGACCATATAAGGTTCAATATCCATGCTCAGAAACCGGTGCACCACTCCTATTGTGGTGGCGGCGTGCACGGTGCTGAAAATCATGTGGCCGCTGGTCGCCGCGCGCAGCGCGATTTCGGCGGTTTCCTTGTCGCGGATTTCGCCCAGCATGATTATGTTCGGATCCTGCCGGAGAATACAGCGCAGCGCTTCCGCAAAGCTGAAGCCGGCTTTCCCGTTGATCTGGGAATGGGTGACCCGTTCTATTTCATACTCCACGGGGTCTTCAACTGTCATGATATTGAGTTCCGGCGAGCTTAATTCCTGCAAAATACTGCATAAAGTGGTGGTTTTGCCCGACCCGGTCAGACCCGCCACAATGAACATTCCGCTGGGCGTCTTGATCATGCTGCGCAGTTTTTTCAGCGTCTGCACGGTAAAACCCAGAGATTCCAGACTTACCTTGCCTTTCCCGATATCGAGTACGCGCACAACGAGTTTCTCGCCGTGCATGGTGGGAAACGACGACACGCGGAACTGAACCGCCCGCCCGTCAACCATAGCCTGAAAGCGGCCGTCTTCCGGCGAATAGGCTGTCGCCGCCTGCGGGGGAAAACCGGATAATACCCTTATTCTGGCTGTGATCGGCAGATTGGTTTTCGGGTATTTGATAAGATCGCGCAGCATGCCGTCAACCCGCATTCTGATCGTCACGTCGTTGGCCAGCGGCTCGATATGGATATCGCTGGCGCCTTCTTTAACGCAGTAAGACAGGATCAGCCCTGACACCCTTGTCGCTAATTCGTTGGGATTGGCGCCTTTTGACTGGGCCATAACGGAATTTACCAAAGAAAAAAGGTTCTGGTCCATTTTAAAATTGATATCGGTATTCGCCATTTAAAAGCCTCTCCTGTTACAAATTACGGTATGCGCAAACGAATATGCATAAATGATATCATAAAAAAAGCTGTCGGATTAGCGATTTGCGTGTCTGGAGTGTGCATGGGACTTGTGATTGTTGTGCTGCTTGCGCTTTGTGCGCCCGGCGCCGGGCAGATCTATAACGGCGATTACGGCAAGGCCGTTTTTTTCGGCGGCGTGTTTCTGGCTTTACAGCCGGTTGCGGCGCCTCTGGCCGTGCGGTTTTTTAAAATACGGCTGCTGAAAAATGTTATTGTGGCGGCGCAATGGATAAACAGTCTGTTTATTGCGCTGGTGATTCTTTCCGTATTTGACGCGTTTTTCTCGGCTTACCGGTTGTATTCGTCGTTTTCGGCAATTTCCTGGGCCGGGCTGGCCTACGGCGCTGTTTATGCAATGGGCGCCGTTTTTTGCTACAAAAGACTGATGGCTTCGCCTTATCCGGACATGCTGGCCGGGCTTGACGGTTTTGTTTCAATTATCCGGCCTGAAAGCAAAAAAGGGGGAATATGAAGCTGCGGTATGATTTCATTGCCGGGCCGGACGATAAAACACTGCATGAAATAATGTCGCTTTTCGAAGAAAGCGGCTGGGCCGAGGGTGAGCCGGCTGAATTTTACCGCCGCATGATCGGCGGGTCGGTATGTTTTCTGATCGCGCGGTATGGCGGGGAAACCGTCGGTATGGCGCGCGCCATAGGCGACGGCGTTAACGACGCCTATATTCAGGATGTGTTTGTGGCGCCGGCCTGCCGCCGCAGGGGAATTGCCGCCGAACTGGTGAGAAGGCTGGTGGCTGAACTGAAGACGCGCGGGCTGAGCTGGATCGCGCTTGTGGCGTCCGGCGGCACGGACTCGCTGTACCGCCGCTGCGGGTTTGAAAAAATGAGGGACTGCACTCCCATGATTCACGGCAGCGCCGTTTACTGAACGCTTATGTCATTTTCCTTCGTGCCGCTTTCTCCTTCTGACGGAACGCTTCTTTCCGGGTATTTCGCCGGGCAGAAATACAGGCTCAGTTCGTATTCGCCGGGCGTGGTTTCCGTATGGAACAACTGCGCTTACAGCAATTTTTTCGCGGAAACCCCGCACGGCCTGCTGATTTCGGAGCAAAGCGTCACGGAACCGGACGCGCGGTGGCTGTTATTGCCGGTCGGCGGAGCGGAACCCGCTCCGCCGGCACTCGCCGCGCTGGCCCGTTCCGCGGGGATCGGCAGGTACCGCTTCGTGCCGGGCGGATATCTGGAACGGGTCCCGGCGGCCGAGCTGGAAAAATTTTTCATTGCAACCCGCGAGCGCAACTGCGACGATTATATCTACCGCCGCGCCGATCTCGCCGATCTCTCCGGTCACCGTTATTCAAAAAAACGCAATCTGATCAGGCAGTTTGAGCGGGAATATCTTGCCGCCGGGCGTGTGTCTGTCGAGCCGATCACCGAACCCGCGCTGGGCGACTGCCGGGAATTCGCCGGGGAATGGTATCGCGCCAAGTCGGAAAAATTTTCGCTCTGGCCGCAGGATATGGGGTGTGAGCGGAAAGCGTTTTTCCAGACGCTGGCCAATTTTTCGGTTATAGGCGTGCGGGGCATTGCGGTGCGGATTGACGGCAGGGTTCGCGCCTTGGCGATCGGGACAGGGCTGACCGCCGATACCGGCGTTCTTAATTTCGAGAAGGCCGCCGGCGATTTCAAGGGACTCTATCAGTTCCTCGACCGCGAGGCGGCGCGCCGTATTTTCGAGGGTTATGACTATATCAGCAAGGAAAACGATATGGGCGACGAGGGCCTGCGGCAGGCCAAACTTTCCTATCATCCCGCGCATATCGAGCAAAGCTGGGCGCTTGACCTGCGCTGAATCGTTTGTCATGCAAAAAAAGCCGGGGCCAAAAGCCCCGGCTTTTTTTATATCGGGTTTCTGCTACTGGTCCGAGTACGGGTCACCCGCTTTCTGCAATACATAGTAGGAGGCTTCGTTGTTGTATTTGGAAGCGGTGTCCACTATCGCTGAACCGGGATAGAAACCGCCGTAGCCGGAGCGGCCGGGATCGGCTTCGATCGTGAAGGAAAGCACTTTATGCGCGCCGTACGACCAGTCGCAGGAGTCGCCTGTCGCGGGATAAAGTTCGCTGGACTGCATCGCCCTGTAGCCGGTTATCGCGGCTATTTTCCTGGCGATGGTGATGTGCGCCTGAAGATCTTTTTTATCCTCCAGCTGATCATACACGTCGCCCCACGGATAGAGCACCATCTGGCCGTAGGTGTGGTATGAAATCATGATTTTCATGTTGGTGTAGGTGTCAAAAAAATTCTTGACGGCGGAGCTTTCCGGTTCGGAAAACGCTTCCGGCCCCTGATAGGTTTCCGAGCCGGGGTTGGTGGAATCGCCGCCCCAGTGCCAGCCGTAATTGCGGTTAAGATCAACCCCGATGCTGGAAGAATTCGGCAGTTTCGCTCTGTTCTTGCGCCACCAGGCGTACTGGCCTTTGGCAATGTCGTACTCCGCGCCGTCGGCGTTTACCATGGGAATGATGAACACGTCGCGTTCTTGCATGAGTTTTTTAACTTCCGGCTTTGCGCTGTTGTCGGCGAGCCACTGCGCGAAAGCCAGCGGCAGTTCCACGCTCAGATGTTCGCGCGCGTGATGCGCACCCAGATAGGCGACGCCGGGTTTTTTGCTGACTCCCGTTTTCTCGGTGCTGTTAAACCGCAGCGCCCAGATCTCGCGGCCTTCGAATGTCTTGCCGATGGACATCAAAGTAGTCAGATCCGGCAGCTTTTCGTTGATTTCCTTGAGCACGCCGTACATTTCGCTGTAGTTGTGATAGCGGGCGTCCTGAGGCGGGAAATCTTTAATGAAATTCAGATTGAAATCCGCCAGTGTGGCCTGATAAGTGATTTTGAACCCCAGTTTCCTGATCTGCGCCAGGCTTTCCGAATCTATGGTTCCGCTGACGTATTTGCCGTTGAACGATTCAAATGCCAGACCGTTTTTTTCCAGCATTCCGCGGTCTTCCCGCGTCGGCGCCTCCACGGTTACCCAGAACCGGCCGTTAAGAGGACTGTCGGTCTTGTCCGGTCCGGCAAGCGCTGGCCTAGCGTGCGGAAGCCCGATCTTGTCAATTTTTACGGAAGCGGCAGCATTAAGCTGCGAAAGGGACGACAGTGAATCCGCCGCTTTTTGTCCGCAATAAGCCTGCGGCGCGAAAAAAGCGAGCGCCAGAAAAAGTCTGATCATCGGTTTCTCCTTGTTTTGCAACACTATATCTGTATTATAGGGTATTTTGAGCGGTTTTGGAGGTGCTTTGTGCCTGTGTCCGGCCTGGGCCTATAGGCCCAGGCCGGGTTTTTGTGATCCATCAGCGCCGGCCACAGGCAAACAAAAATAAATTCAGGCTACTGCAATATCGGCAGGAAATACCGGCGCACCGAGTCGAGATGATATTCTTCGTTGAGCGATTTCAGCTTTATTGCCACTCCGGTGAAATAGGAGCCGTGCCAGATTACGGTCGAATTGAGCTTTCGCAAATCCGCATAGGCCTGTTTTGAATCCGCCGGTATCTTCTTAACGGTTTTTTCCGGATCGCTCAAATCGTTGCTGTAGTCAACCGCTTTGGCGCCGGATCGGGCCGCTTTGCCGTGCAGATACGCAGACAGAGCCAGGCGGTACGGTTCCGCGGACTGGTCTACCTGTATGTTTACATCGGCCGCTTCAATGGCGTTTGAAAAGAGATCCTTTTGTGCCCACAGGTTGATCCAGTATCCGACGTTGCCCGGTTTTGCGACTTTCGCTTCAATGCCATACATCGCCAGGTCTATGCCGATAGCGGTTTTCAGCACGGGCGCGCTTGGCGAAAGCGGGGAACCGAGTGTGATGAATTTATCAATCCGCACGGGCGATTTGCTGTTTTCCAGCAGGTGCAGCGCGGCGTGTGATAAAACCGTGCCCCAGCTGTGCGCCACAAGATGAACCGGTTTCCCGGTTTTTGCGGCTTCTGCGCAGGCCTGTTCTATCCAGAACGCCACTTGTTTGAAATGCCGGGCGCTTTGTCCGGCGTCGCCGTTCCAGTCGAGCGATACCACGGCATATTTTTTCCCGGTTTCCGGCAGCCTTTTAACAAGGAAGTCATTTAAATAGGTTCTGGGGATATATAGCGGGTCGCCATAGTAATGGCTGTCTGTTTCCAGCATTTGCGCATACTGGCGGGCTACTTTTGCCTTGAGCTCTTTGCGTGTGTGGCCCGACAGGAAATTGTAGATGCCCAGAATGTTTTTTAATTCCACGCCCCGGCCGAATTCGGTAAAGTCCAGCCCGCGCACGGACAGTACGACCGCGTCGCAGTTGGCTATGTCGGTAGTGTCAAGGACAAGCGGAACAGGCTGGTAAGCTGGCGCCGCGCCGTATCCGCTGATTGTGAAAATTCCCGGGGTGCACAGCCCCAGAAGCAGACTTGAAAGTATTTTCTTGCCGAGCATGGTGAGTTTCCTTTGAGCGAAGTTGCAAAGCCGGTCTGGTTGCCGGAATCCTACCCGTATAAATTATATTATTATGGAAGGCAAATGTCTAAAAGTCTTTGGCCTCGGTTGTTCGCGGGGCCGTTCGGGCAGGGCGCCGCTATGGCAGAAAGGCAAGACCGGCTACGCCAAGCCCAAGCAGGGCGGTCAGCCGGAAAAGATTCTGCGCGGTGATGTCATAGCCCGCGACAGTCATTATGAGGCGCGCCCCCTTGACGGTGGTTGTTATTGCGCCTGCCGGGCAGATCTCCGCGCATTTGCCGCAATGCACGCAGAACGGGGAGATTTCAAAGTGTCCGTCTTTCGTCCTGTCTATGGCCAGCACCGGGCAAACCGCCGCGCATTTGCCGCAATCCGTGCAGGCGGAACCGATGGTCAGCCGGTATGGGTTAAGCCGTCCGGCAAAAGACTGCCAGGCCGCAAACGGGCAAATGCAGCCGCAAAAAATCCGCCTGCCGCTCAACAGCGGCAGTATAAACAGGAACAGCAGGCCCGCAGCGGTCATAAGCATGGCCGCCGTGATGCCCGCGCCCGTGTCCAGCTTTAAAAAACTCCAGTTCATTTTCAACGGGCACAGCCACACGCAGAACGCGGGCGTAAATGTAAGGAAACTCAATAAAAGGAAAATCAACAGTATCACTGCCGATACATATCGCGTTTTTGCGGGTATCCGCCGCGCCAGGATACGCCAGCTGGCGGGCAGCAGTCCTGAGGAGGCTTCATCCAGCCCGCCGTAAAGGCACATCCAGCCGCACCAGCTCCGGCCCAGGAAAGCCGCGAGCGCAAGCAGAATCATTCCGCCGCTGAGCGTCAGCCATGCGGTTCCGTGCCCGTTTACAAGGGCCGTGATGTTTGTCCTCAGCATAAACAGCAGATCGCAGGATTGCGCGATATGGCAGGGGATCCGCTCCGCGTTATGGCCCGCAAGCCACGCGGGCGGAAAACCGCCGCCCGCCGCTTTCAGTTTCACAAACGCGCCGGCCGCCAGCGTTATGAACAGCGCGCTGCGCCAGAAAGCCATTTTTCCGGTTTTGAAAATATAATATGCCGCGCAGGCTACAAGCGCGCACCAGACCGGCCAGAAAAATTCCGCGCCGCCGCGCGGAGCAGTATACCAGCCCAGCGGAACCAGTATGGAAAATACGAGCAGCGCGGGATACGCCGGATGCGGAGGGCGGGTGAAAGTGATCATTGCGTTCAATCCGGGTGCAGGAACCGGCCTTCGGAATTAAAAGAATCATTTTCGCTGAAATGCGAGGCGGTGAATGTCAGCAGGGTTGTGTCTTTGGCGGTATAGCAGTTCGCCGCAAGCCCCGCTTTCTGGGTGCAGAGCTCGCTTAAAAATTCCTCCCTGGTTTTTAACTTCTCCCATACCTGCGGCAGAAACACTCCGCTTTTCCCGCCGGATACGACAATCACGCCGTGTACTGCCGGTTTGATGGCGCGCCAGCCGGCGGCAACCGCCGGCTTTGACAGGATTGAAATCTCGATCGTGACGTCGTTTTCCTCTTTCGGCGCAAGCGGCGCGAACCGGTAGTCCGACGTTGCCGCCGCGCGCGCGTAATAAGCCACCGCGTCGTTAAGCGCGCCGTGCAGTTCCACCGTGCCCAGGCAGCCGCGCAGCGTGCCTTTTTTTGTAAGAGTTACAAATACCGCCGCCGGCAGGTTGAGGACGGGGTCGCTCGTGTGCGGAATCTGGAACCGGGCGCCGGTTATCCCGGAATGCAGCGCCTCGCGCGCGAGTTTCAGAAGATGCCGTTTTTGCTGTTTTGTGAGGCTGATTGCGGCGGCGGGCGCATTCGGGGTTTTTAAAAAAAGCATTCCGCCGTAACCCACAACGCTCGAAGCCGAACCGTATTGCGACTGTGCGGAATTGGCGTATGCCACTTGCTGAGCCCGGTTCGCGCCGGCGGCTGCCGCATATGCCAGCCCCGCTTCAAGCGCGGCTTTGCCGCAGGTTGTGCAGGAAAGGCCTTTAAGCTCTTTCGCCATGATGATCCGGTCGGTCAGCGCGAAATAATGGGGATCCATGAATTCCAGCGCTTTCAGGATCGTCAGGTCCGACAGTTCCGCCGTATTCTTGTCGGGGTAATGCGACAGATCCGCCGATATTACGCACAGCGTTGTTTCTGTGTCCACCGCTTCCGCCAGCGCGCGGCCCGTTTTTACGGCGGCATCCGTGTCGAGATCGCCCAGCGCTACCGGGATGATCCTGAAATCTTTCAGTATTGTCTGCAGAAAAGGCAGCTGCACTTCTATTGAATGTTCCTTTTCGTGCGCCCTGGGCAGGTTCTTAAACAGCCGGTTCTTTAGCAGTCCGGCTATTGTTTCGGTGTCCGCTGCAACCGTGCCGAGCGGAGTTTCGAAATCTTCCGAGGTCAAAAGCGCACCCTGCCCGGCCGACGCATGCGCCGTGCCCAGTATGATAACCGTTTTATAGCTGTCAGCCAGGCGGCGGTAAACTTTCCCGGCCGCTTCGCCGGAAAAGGTATAGCCGGCGTGCGGAACCAGCGCCGCCTCGGCGTGCACTGCGGGTTCGCCTTTTTCCGGCGCAAGAAACCGATTCATCAGGTCCCGCAGTTCCTGCCTGTCCGCCGGATAGAATTGCCCGCAGGCATAACATGCGCGCGCTTCGGCGCGCGCCGGAACCTGCCATGCAGGCAGTGCCAGAGCGGCGGTCAGCACGGCGATTTTTAAAGCCGGTTTTAAAGGCATCGTTTTTTACCGGGGGGCTGTTGCGGCCGGACTGTCCAGCCGTCCGCCGGCGGCGCGCCGCACGCTGCCGCCGTTATTGATGCGCTGGCGGCAAACACCCGCCGCTGCTTCCGGCAGGAAGCAGCGGCAGCGGCAGCGCAGGCATTGCGCGCCAAGGCAGGTTTTTCGCTGCGCGGTTTCCGTGACGGCGATCCTGCTCGCCGGGCGCAGCAGCCCCGCGCGCGAAAAAGCGAACAGCGCGGCCAGCATGATGATCGCCGTTAGCGGTACGAACGCCGCCAGCCGGGCCGCGCCGCCAGCCCCGCGCGCGGGAGCGGAAGTCACAGATCGTGATGTTCGGCGATTATGTTCCACGCTTCCTTGCCCGTTTCCGCAAACCGGAACAGATTGACGTCTTCGGCGTTGATAACGCCGTAGTCAACCAGTTTCTTGAAATTGATCACATCGGTCCAGTATTTCTTTCCGACCAGAATGATCGGGAACCGGCGTTTCTTTTCGGTCTGTACCAGTGTCATCGCCTCGAACAGTTCGTCAAACGTGCCGAACCCGCCGGGGAATACCACCAGCGCTTTTGACCGCATCATGAAATGCATCTTGCGGATCGCGAAATAATGGAACCGGAACGCGAAATCCGGCGACACATAAGGGTTCGGGCCCTGCTCGTGCGGCAGTGTTATGTTAAGCCCGATGCTCTTGACGCCCGCTTCGTAGGATCCGCGGTTGGCGGCTTCCATTATGCCGGGCCCGCCGCCGGTAACTATCATGAATTTGCCTTTGGTGTTCTGAGCCACCAGATGACCGAACTCGCGCGCAACCTCATAATATTTCGCCATCTTCAGCAGGTTTTTCGCGCCCAGCAGCTTGTTGCAGAGAATTTTATTGTCCGGCTGAAGCTGGCAGGCTTTTGTCAGTTCGCGAATCCGGGCAAGAGCGGTTTCCTTCGAGCAGATGCGCGCGCTGCCGAACACTACGATGGTGGAATCCACTCCGTATTCCGAAAGCGTCATTTCGGGCTTGAGCAGTTCCAGCTGAAAACGCATGGGGCGCAGTTCTTCCATGCTCATGAAGTCCTGGTCGTGGTACGCTTTGCGGTATGACGGAGCGGCATGCAGCGCGGCCACCATTTTCTCCTTGTCTATATGTTTTTCCGGCTGAAACACCCGGCTTTTCCTGAGCTGGTTTTTCACTTTTTTTGAAAGCATTTCGATTTCTCCTTTGCTGAAGTGCGTGTATGGGCGGTGTGCCCGTTTTTCAAAAACTTTTCCGTGGCGGCGGCTATCCCCTGGTCATCCAGCCCGAGCAGGCTGTATAACTGGGCGGGTTTGCCCTGTGTCACATACTCATCGCCGATACCAAGCATTTTGAGCCGGAAGTCCCTGCCCGCCGCCGTCAGATATTCGGCGACGGAGGAGCCGAACCCGCCGGCCAGCACGTTATCCTCCACGGTGACCACAAAGCTGCTGTCCGTCAGGGCTTCCTCTATTATCGCGGTGTCGAGCGGTTTGATGAAGCGGATGTTTATGACTCCGCAGTCCAGCCCTTTGCCGGCCAGGCTTTCCGCCGCGCGCAGTGCCGGACAGACCCTGTTCCCGGCGGCGATTATCGTGCAGTCCCTGCCCCGGCGCAGCCATTCGCCTTTCCCGAACGGCAGATCTTTCAGGTCGGAATCGAGCGCGACGCCCTCGCCTGCGCCGCGCGGATAGCGGACCGTTACCGGTTTGCCGCAGTCCACGGCGGTTTTCAGCGCATGCTGAAGCTCGTTCTCGTCTTTCGGCGCGATGATGCTCATGCCGGGAATGTTCCGGAGAAAACTGTAGTCGAATACGCCGTGATGCGTCGGCCCGTCCTCGCCCACAACGCCCGCCCGGTCGAGCGCAAGCACCACCGGCAGATCCTGCAGGCAGACATCGTGCATCGCCTGATCGTAAGCGCGCTGCATGAACGACGAGTATAACGCCACCACCGGTTTCGCCCCGTCGGCTGCCAGGCCGGCCGCGAACGTCACCGCGTGTTCCTCGGCTATTCCCACGTCGTAGTAACGGCCGGGATATCTGTCGCGGAACGCATCGAGCCCGGTGCCTTCGGGCATGGCGGCGGTTATCGCGGTCAGTTTTTCATCGGCGGCGGCAAGTTTTAGCATGGTGTTTGAAAATACCTTGGTGTAGGAGGGCGCGCTCCTGGCTTCGCTTTTATTCTGCACCCCGGCCTCCTTGTCGAAAATGCCGACTCCGTGATAGGCGATCGGTTTTTCCTCGGCCGGTTGGTAGCCTTTGCCTTTCTGCGTGACCACATGCAGAATTACCGGCCCTTTTATGTTTTTCACCGTTCTCAGGGTTTCGATAAGCTGGTTTACGTTATGGCCGTCCACCGGGCCGTAATAGGTGAAGCCCATTTCTTCAAACAGCATGCCCGGAAACAGCATGACGCGCGCGCGCCGCGCCACTTTCACGAGCCCGTCGCCGAAAGTTTCAAATTTCCGTTTGAGAAAATCCTCCATCCGCTGCTCGACTTTCTGCACGCTTTCCTTGGTCAGCAGTTTGGTGAGAAAAGTGCCCAGCGAGCCCACGCGGTTGGAAATGAACATCTGGTTATCGTTTACCAGAACCAGGATGTCCTTGCCGAGCTGGCCGGCGTTCTGCAGGGCCTCGTAAGCCATGCCGCCCGTCATGCACCCGTCCGACACGATCGCCACCACCTTGTTCGTTCCGCCGCGCTGGTCGCGCGCGGCCGCCATGCCCAGTGCCGCCGACAGCGCGGTGGAGGCGTGGCCCGCGCCGAAAGAGTCGCATTCGCTCTCGTGGCGTTTTAAAAAGCCCGACAGCCCGCCCAGCTGGCGTATGGTGCCGAATTTTTCGTACCGCCCGGTCAGCAGTTTGTGCGTGTAGGCCTGATGGCCGGTGTCAAACACCAGTTTGTCGGCCGGAGTGTCGAATACATAATGGAGAGCCGTGATGATTTCCACGGTGCCCAGGCTGGAACCGAGGTGCCCGCCAGTGTGGCTTATGGTGGAAACAATCGTTTCACGGATCTCACCGCACAGCTCCGGCAATAACTCCTGCCGAAGGTGGCGGACGTCCTGCGGTGTGCTTATTCGCGGTAATATTTTCATCTGGTCGTTTTCCTTTCCGCCTAATGCGTTCGGCCGAGCATGAACTCGGCCAGCGCGTAAAGCGGAGCCAGTTTCCTGCGGTCAGCTCCGCGTATGCCGTTAAGCGCGGCGGCGGCTTTGCTGGTTTGGCGGCGCGCGTGTGAGCGTGCCGCGTCAAGGCCGTAAAGGGTTACATAGGTCAGCTTGCCGTTGGCGGCGTCGCTGCCGAGTTTGCCGAGTTTCTTCTTGTCGGCGGTTACGTCTAAAATATCGTCGGTTATCTGGAAGGCAAGGCCCGCGCTGTCGCCATAAGCGCGCATCCGGGCCAGATCGCCCGCGCCCGCGCCGCCGAGCGTGGCGCCCATTTCAACGGCGCAGCGCAGCAGCGCGCCGGTTTTATGCAGGTGAATGTAGCGGAGAATATCCGCCTTGCCGGGAGTTTTCCGTCCGGGCGGAAGCGTGAAATAGGAAATGCCTTTCTTCACGCCCGTTTTCACCGCGCAACTGCGGCGCGTGTCGCCGTTAAGCAGGCCCTCGGCGAAAATATCCGACGATTGTCCGCCCACCATGCCGCTCGCGCCCGCCGCTCGCGCCAGAAGCGCCAGCGCTTTGAGAGTGCGCGCCGGCCCGACGGAGGACTTCCCGGCGCAGGCCGCGCAGGTTTCAAAAGCGAGCGTGAGCAGCGCGTCGCCCGCCAGAATGGCGGTCGCTTCTCCGAAAACGGTATGGCTGGTCGGTTTGCCCCGGCGGAGCGTGTCGTTGTCGAGAGCGGGCAGATCGTCGTGTATGAGCGAATAGGTATGCACCATTTCGATGGCGCAGGCGGCCGGCTCGGCGTCGGACGCCTTGAGCCCGAACGCTTCCGCAGCGGCCAGCACCAGCGCGGGGCGCAGCCGTTTGCCGCCGGCGGATAATGAATAGTTCATGGCGTCAAGCAGCGCTGCCGGGGTGTCCGGCACGGAAAGGATGCGCCGCGCCAGCCGTTTCTCGATATAGGAGGCTTTGCCGGACAGGTATTTCTCAAGATTGCAGGTTTGCGTCATCATTTTTCGCCGCCGTTAAGGAAACAGTATCTGGAACCCCAGTCTGTGCGAGGCTCCGAACGCGCCCTGATGGATATAGGCGTAGTCAAGCCTTATGCCGCGGAAGAAATAACCTTCCTCGGTGAAGCGGTCAAGGCAGAGGCCCGCGCCGAACGTCAGCCCGTTGCCTGTATCCTGGCCGGTGCGGTAGCCGGCCCGGAGCTGGAACATCTGCCGGATATTGCTTTCAAGCCCGAAATTGAAATACAGATCGCGGTCACTTTCTTTTACCGCGTCGCCCAGCGCCTTGAGGATCAGGACACGTTTGCGTGCCAGAAAATCCGTCGCGATTCCGAACCGGTAAGTGAGCGGAAGACTGTATGTTTCAGTGTCGAAATTCTGTTTGCCGCCGATATTCTGGAGAGCCGCACCCAGCTGGACATGCGAAGCCGGCACGAAAATCACGCCCAGATCTGCGGCCATGGAGGAGGAGGACGCGTCGTCGAGCCGTTCTTTTATGTATCTGATCGTGGCGCCGTAAGCTATCCTGAAAGTCTGGGGCCGGTAACGCTCGATATCCGGCAGTTTGCTCCAGTCAGGCACCAGCAGCATCCGGTCATGGGTATTCTTGTCCTCGTGAAAATAAGGATAGGAGTTGGCGTAATTGAGCGCGAACAGCATGTGCGACGAACTGGTCTGGCCTATGCGCGAGCCGTGTTCGTCATACGCGTCAAAATCGTCGCTCGAAAGCGTGCTGAAAGCCGCTCCGATCCTGCCCCATTCGAAAGGCATCGCGCCGGCGAAATATTCCTGTTTGAGGCCCTCGATATATTCATTGTGCGAAAAAGATATGGAATTGTAATTGACCAGCCCGATGCCTGCGGGGTTGTACAGAATGCTGTCCACCGTGCCCGCGCCCGTATATGCGCTGCCGAGCGCGGCGGGAATGGCCGCCGTGGGGATTTTTAAAAAGTTGCCGGCTGTAGTGCCTGCTCCGCCTGCCACCGCGGGGCCGGCAAACAGGTTTGCCGCCATGAATATGGCGGCTGAGCGGGCCAATCTGGCGCGGACATTCTTTCGCATATTATACAATGATAGCATAATATCCCTAATCAAATATATCCACGCGCGCAATGCAGTTGACTTTCCATATTCTATCTATATATAATGCAATTATGTCTAAGTATGCCTTCACTCTGGCATGGCTGTGCGCGGGGCTGTTGTGCGCGGAGCCGGTTTATGCCGATATGGCGGGTACCAAATACTCCGTGAGCATGTTGAATTCCAATGCCGGCGGGGGCGGCGTGCTGTATACCGACTCAAGCGGCCGGCTGACTCTTTTGCTGAGCGTGGGGCAACTGGGCGTGCAGTCCGCCGGTGGTGCAAAATATTCGGTTAATTCCGGCATTATCAATTCGCTGCGCCCGGCTACGGCCACGCTTGATTTCTCATACGCGTATCCCAATCCCTTTAAAAAGCGGCTGGGGCATACGGTCGTAACCTTCACCAAACTGACCTATGACGCGGTGATAAAAATTTATACGGTTTCCGGCGAGCTGGTGAAAACGATCAGGAAATCAAGCAGCGTTGACAATATCGCCTGGGATGTCCGCAACGACGACGGGCAGAATGTGGCGAGCGGGCTGTATATTTATCTGATCGAGTCGGGCGGCCTCTTTTCGTGAACTTGCACGGCATAAACGGTCTGACGGGTACGATTTTTCCCCTCTTGCACAATTATTTCCTCATTTTCTCAGAACCAGAGATCTGTATGACCAGATACGTGTTATGGATGCAGACGG